>JANQSK010001019.1 GCA_028284105.1 Anaerolineae bacterium | reverse complement strand
ACACCATGGTTTTCCGTTTGGGAATCACTCTTTGAAATTAGTGAAGGTATGAACACGGCCGAATTGCGAGAAGCGATTCGTGAGTTTTTTGAGATCTATTGGCCCGAATTTGAGGGAGATAGTTCTTTGATGGGGCTGTTATTAGGCAGGCCAGAAGTATTGACTCCTTTTGCAGAACGCTTGCCGCGAGAAAATCAAATTGATGAACTCTTTCCCTACACGGCCGTTTTACTTGAGCACATTTCTCAAATACGGCCGTTGTTAATCGTTTTGGAAGATATTCATTTAGCGGATCCATTTTCATTGCGTCTCGTCGATTATCTTTCATCCAAATTGGCGACATGCCCTGTGACATTTATTATCACCTACCGTGAATCGCCAGAATTTCACTTTTTTACTGAAGAGAGAGAAGCTCAATATAAACAGCTTCATTTGCACGATTTGAACCCAGAAAATGCCTTAGCCATTGTTCGACAAAGGCTTCGTGCAGATAGCCTACCCCAGATTTTAGAACAGCGTTTGGGTATTCGAGATAGAGACGGCCGTTTAAGCCCCGTCAATCCGCTCTTTTTAGAAGAGTCACTGAAATTCATATTATCCGAAGGCATGCTAGATGTTGGAGATCAAAAGGCTGGTGGGCATCGTCTCCGTGTTCAAGAAACGGCGATGCTCAATTTGCAGGTGCCTGATCGCGTTTATGCCATTTTGTTATCAAGATTAGATCAACTGTCTCCAGATGTTCGGAGTTTGTTGCAGACCGCAGCCGTTATCGGACGCTCTTTTGATTTAAATACCTTAGTGGCTGTCTCATCTGGCATGACGTTTGAAATTGCAAAAAGTGCAATTGATACGCTAATTTCCAATGACATTTTAGAGCAAGATGGATATGCAACTGAGCAAAAATATATCTTCAGCCATGCGCTAGCGCATGATGTGGCTTATCAATCCATCCCTTATGCCCGACGCCAAAAATTACATGCATCCATTGGTGATTTAATTGTTCAAGAAAATCAAGAAGATTTGGAACCCCATTATCCTTTATTGGCCTACCATTTCGGACAAACGGATCGGCACGAAACAGGATTAATCTATGCCATTGCAGCCGGTGACGCAGCGGCTGATCAGTATGATAATGAGGTTGCCTCAAACTATTATCGCAAAGCTGTTTATCACCTGTCCCTCCTTAACGAAAAGACTCATTGGCAAACGGCCGTTCATGTGCTTCTCTCCCGAGCAAAAGTAAACCGTTTACGCGGTGAATTTCAGCGAGCAACCCAATCGGCGAATGATGCCCTCAAACTTTGCTTATTGTATGGCACCGCGACGGACACATTGCCCATCTATAATTTGCTGGCAGAAATCAAATACGATCAAGCAAGGTATAGCGATGGCATCAAACTAGCGGATAAGGTTATCAACACCGTTGCTCAAAATATGTCAGAATCAGATTTATCGCAGGCTTATCTCATCAAAGGGATTTGTACAGCTGCGATGCACAATCTCGATGGGGCATTAACACTTCTGTATCATGTCGAAGAAATCAGTGCAATCCAGAAAAATAAAGCTCAATTAATTTTGGCTTGGCAAGCGATGGGAATGATTTATTCGCACCAAAATCAGCTTGAATTGGCTTTAAAAACTGCAAAAGAATCAGTTTCACTTGCAAGAGAACAAAGATTCCCGGCGCTCATAAGCACAACCTTGCACAATCAATCCCGTATCCTCATGCGGTTAGGCGAACCTCAAGATGCTTTAGCAATGATTGATGAATCTTTGGCATTAGCAGAAGAGATATCGACCAATTGGGTATCACACATGCTTATTCATAGAGCTTCGATCTTTGTCTATCTAGGTGATCTGGACGCGGCAAAAACTGATTTAAAAAGAGCCATTGCTTTGCTTGAAACAATGGATGATGGCCTGGGTTTATTGCGCGCTCGCCTGATGTGGGGGATTGAGTATTATCGTGCTCAGGGAGATTGGCAATCAGTCCAGCAACAGCTTGTGCAAGTGGGTGAATTGATTGCTGAACAAAAAGGGGGCAGTGAAGTTCATTTACCCGAAGCGGCTCGATTGTGGCTTGGGTTAAGCCAAACTGCCTTGAGAATAAATGAAATCGATCAGGCAAAAGAAGCGTTGGCCAAAGCGATGCGCGTTATTGATGTGAACCAACTTCATTGGTGGCGACCGGCTGCCTATTATCTAAAGGGGCATATTGATACGCTTGAATTTAATGATCCCCGTCATGCTCAAAACAGCCTAAAACTAGGGATTCATCATATAAGTGAAGGGGGGAATCCTGATGAGCTGCCCATTATCTTATTGCAACTCGCTGAAGTGACTGAAGAGGAGATGAAGAAGATGCAGCTCTTAGAAGCATGTATTGTTGCCGCACAAAAACGGTCTCGCTACTTCGATAAACTGGCTTGCTACGAAAAAGCGGGACCTATCTTAAGCAAAAGTGATGAGCCGCGACTACAAAAATTAGGGAATATGTGTTTAGCCTTTGTTGAATCGACCACTATTTAAGTAAAATAGAGGTATGTATCCAAAAATTCCTGGCATATCTTTTGAAGAAGATGAAAAACGCCTCAAAGTAGTCTTGCCAGTCTCCAAAAACTGGTTTTTGTTAATTATCTATTCCATCCTTTTACTAACAGGTGTCGTATTATTCGTCGGTGGCATAATTTTCGGTTTTCGTATTGCAACATCCGGTGAGCGATTTGCCTTTTGGTTCACAGTGATGATACTTATTTTTTTGTTGGTTATGTATCAACTTGTTAAATATATTTTTGAGCAATGGCAATTTAATGTAACCAATCGAGAAATTATTTTTGTGAACGCAGAGGAGATGATTATCCGCAGACCCGTCTCGATTTTAGGTATTACCACCACCTACGATCGGAGCTATGTCAAACCCATTTCTTACTCAGAAAAGTATAAAGCGCTGGCCTTTTATTATGGGTCTCAGCCTGTATTATTTGCGAAGAATTTACCCTCAACACTAACCACACCACTGGCGAATTATTTAAACGATCGCTATTTTCCAGATTATGATGACGATGATGATGAATAGTGGCATTTGTTCATGACATTCATTCGGCCAACCCCTGAAATTGAATCATTAGCTAAATCGGTTGCTGCATATATACCGATGACCTTGGCACGCACCATCTTGCTGGATAAGATGCCGACCCCAACGCATCCTAATTCGTTGAATGCAGCAACCATCTTCGCAGACATATCAGGTTTCACAAAAATGTCTGAAGAGCTGGCGTCTGATGGCACAAGAGGTGCTGAGGAATTGAATCGTGTATTGCTGGTTACTTTTACGGCGATGCTTGATGTGATTCATGAATTGGGTGGGGCTGTAAGTCATTTTTATGGGGATGCGATGGCGGTTTATTTTCCAGATGGAGATAACACGGCCGCTTTTCGAGCGTTGACCTGTGCCCAAATGATGCAAAAGCTGATGCTTTCAAGCTTTGGGAAAGCACGAACAAATCGGCCACCAGGGAAGCCTGCTGTTTTTGATTTAACAATCAAAATTGGTGTTGGTTACGGCCGTTGCCAAGAGATCGTCGTCGGGGATGTGACCCGGAGTATGGAGTTCGTGCTAACTGGAACGGCCGTTGATGAGGCTGTTGAAGCAGAGAAACATGCCACTTCCGGTGAAATAATTGCCAGTATGAAAGTGTTGGAAAAAGGTGGATTTGAAGGGGATCAATCCTTCCAGAAATTTGAAACCGAATTACAGCAACACCCTCCTCAACCCATTGTTGATTGGGAAACTTATGATGCCGCAGCTTATGAAAGATTGATCAAATATGCGATTCCTTTTGTTCCGCAGGCCATCGTTCAAAGATTGCAAGAATCCGGTGTTGCTGAGATCGCAGAGCATCGACCCGTTACCAGCATCTTTGTTCAATTTCAGTTCATCAATGATGAAGATGATTCTTCTTCGATAGAGTCGATTCGGATGGGAGAGCAGCTTCAAGATTATTATGAATGGGCTGTTGGCATTGTAAAACGATTTGGGTCGGAAAACGGCCGTGTTAATCGTGTGTTGACAGGAGATAAAGGCAACCAGCTACACATCATGTTTGGCGCACCCGTTGCACCTGATGCACCTGAACAAGCATTGCGTTGTGGCATGGCAATGCTCCGCGAGCAACCCGATTACATTGCCTACCAAAAAATTGGTGTTTCTGTTGGGAAGGTTTTTGCAGGCCCAGTTGGCTCAACGACTAGACGGGAATATACAGTGGTTGGCGACGTTGTTAATTTGTCGGCTCGATTGATGCAGATTTGTCCACAAGGCGAGCTGCTGACAAACCGAATTACCGCAGATCGCACACGACAATGGATTGAGTTTGAGGCGCTTCCTGAACAGCAGCTTAAAGGGAAACAACAATCAGTGACGCCGCACAAAATGGTGGCTGATCGGTCTGCTTCTACCCAAATTCAATCCTATATTGAAAGATGGGATCGACCACTTTTCGGTCGAGATCATGAAATTGCTCAATTAACAAATTGGTTGAATTTAGCCCTAGCTGGTGAAGGTGGGATATTAGCACTTGGTGGCTCAACGGGTACAGGTAAATCCCGACTACTCTCTTTTGCAATTAACCATTGGTTATCCCAAGGGGGAATGGGGTTATTGGGAATATGCTTGCAGCATACGAGCGATATTCCATATACGCCTTGGCGAGCTATTTGGCGAGACTTTTTTGGCTTGCTAGGCAGTATGACCATTCAAGAACAAGTGGATTCTGTTATTGAGCAGGTTCAAGTCTTGGCCCCTCATGAATCTGAAGATGTCGGGTTGTGGGCAGATCCTTTGGGGCTACCTATCCCTCAATCTGAACGCTTGAAGGTTTTGACAGCTGAAGCTCGACAAGCCCGTTTCTTTGCATTGGTTAAACGCTGTTTCGAAACAGCCGTTTCTCGTCAACCTATTTTTATCATACTTGAAGGGTTGCAATACGCAGATTCATCATCGCTGGCATTGTTAGAGGCCTTAACCGTTGATCTCAATGAAACGCCACTTTACATTGGGATCTCATATCGGCCTGAGCGAGACTTTGAATTTAAATTGACGTCTCATCCAAGTTGCCAAACAATCCAACTGAATGATCTGTCCCCTGAACATGCGCGTCAGATTCTGGTACAGCTTGTTGGCACAGACAGTTTGCCTCCCATTATTGAGCAGCAGCTCGGTTTACGTGACCGAGAAGGGCGAGACAGTCCCGTCAATCCACTCTTTTTGGAAGAATCGCTTAACGTCATGCTTCAATCCGGTGTGATTGAGCAGAATGGCGTTTTACATGTTCATGAAGAGCTTCTCAATGAAATTCAGCTTCCAGATACCATTCATGGACTATTATTAGCTCGTTTAGATCGATTGCCCCCTTCAGAGCGGGATTTACTGCAGCTCGCCTCTGTCATTGGTCGGCAATTTGAGGTTGCTTCTTTGAAGGCATTAACGGATGTGCCAACCCAAACACCCATTATTGAAATGCTCACGGATCTTACTGAAGCGGATATGACCCATTTGGTTACGGCCGATCCTGAATGGATTTATCTCTTCCAACATGCGATGACGCATGAAGTCGCTTATGAAAGCTTGCCTTATGCCAAACGTCAGGACCTGCATGCGCAGGTGGCAGATTGGTTAGTGCGGGAGAAGGCGGAAAATTTACGGCCGTTATTCCCTATCCTTGCTTTCCACTTTAGTCGTGCCGGTCAACATCAAGAAGCAGTTGATTACAGCCTTAAAGCGGCTTCAGATGCGAAGTCGATCTTTGCGAATCAGGAATCCGTTGATTTTTATAATTTGGCCGAACGTCATTTACGCATTTTAGGCATTGATGACCGTTGGGAAACGGCCGTTGATTTGATGTTGGCGCGTGCAGAGGGGTTACGATTTATTGGTAACTTTGAAGCCGCCGTCAAAGATGCTGAAAATTCAGAAAAACTTATACAAGGCAAGTCAGATCAAAGTAGATACCCTAGCATCTTGAATTTAATTGCCGAATTAAAATGTCGACAGGCTGATTTCAACAACGGGGAAGCGATAGCCAAAACTGTCATCAACATGTTTGAGGCTAAAACACCATCCCCTGAGTTGGCGCGTGCTTATCAATGGTATGGATATGCAGCGACTGCACTTGGGAATTATGACAAAGCGCTTGAACGATTGGAAATTGCCCGATTAATTTGTTCCGAATTAGATGATCGTGAGCGAATGGCCAGAGTGCTAGAAACGCTGGCCTTTGTCCATTATCAGCAGAAAAATTTGGATTTAGCGCTGGATGCGATGCAGGAAAGCGTTGAAATGGCGAAAGATTTTAATGTTCCGGCCAACATTGCAGCTTCTTTTAGTAATATCTCATTGATCCAATTTCAATCTGGGCAACCGGAAGAAGCTTTAGAATCTATCAATCAAGCGATTGAATATACACAAAATGCCAGTCGAAATTTCCTTGCGCGTGCCTACAGTAATAAAGCTGAAATTTTGACCTACCTAGGTCACTATGAAATGGCTCTGGAAACCTTTAATTTATCAATGAATCTCTTCACGGCGATGGAAGATAATCAAGGGTTACTCGAAGCATCCTTGCTGTTTGGGTTTGAGTATTTGCTTCCGCTTGGCTCGATAGATGAAGCAATGACTTCATTTGAAGAGGCAGGGAAAATAATTGCGCAACTTTCAATGGATCATTCAGAAGGTGAAGCTCGTTGCTTGATAGGTATGGGTGCTGTTCTGTTGGCAAAAGAGTTTCCTGACGCCCTTGATAGTTTAAAAACGGCCGTTTCAATCGTTGAAGAAAAACATTATTCATGGTGGAAACCGGCTGCATATTTCTATTTAGGAAAAGCCTATATTCAGCGAGATAATATACCATTAGGGCGGGATGCCTTTGAACGTGCAATTCATGCTGTTCTTCACGAGGGATGTCCAGATTATTTGCCTTTGATATATCTAGAATTGGCCAAACTAGAAGAAGAATTGCCTGAAATGATTTCGCAAATTCAATTGTGCATTCAAAATGCGCAAGAACGAGCTAAGTCCCGCGACAGAAAATTCGTCTATGAGGAAGTCCGTAGATTATTGTCACCGTTTGACGAAGAAACGGCCGTTCAACAGCTTCTTCAACAACTCCCATCAAATCAATAATTTGATCAAAAAAAACACCCCGAAGGGTGTCTCTTTTCATTTCATTATGGTTTCAATTCTAGTTAGAATTGGTGCCTATTTTGGATTATCCAGCCCCAGGAATCCAAATACCTTTCGTATCGCGGTCGCCTAAGTCACCTGCAAACTTATCAAAAGTATCTGCAGTAAGCTGTTCTAACATTTGGCGTTCTTCAGAGGTAACTTCATAATCTGCAAGTGCTGTTGCAGGGTCGTCTAATAATAATTGGCGAAATGCTTCATCTTGTACGGCTTTTGAAACTACTTGATCTAATGCTTCTGACACGATTTGACCTCCTACGTGTATGATTACATCATGAGGAAGTTAGTGCTGTGTGAAAGTAAAAAAGGATGGTGTTTAAAGAAAAAGTTGGTTACTGCACTGACCTTACTCTTTTACCTTGACTTTTAACTTCTTACTGCTAACTAATTCCTTCTTATTTAACTGATCGTTACTAAACTTGTGCGTAATTGAATCGTTACAATCTTACAAACAGTATGAATCTTTTCGTGTAGATTGTCAATGAACTTACGATACGCCTTAAGTGTATCCCATTAAACAATGACGTGAATGCGACGTGAACCTCAGCATTTACTCCATATTTTTTAAATCAATAGGATCAGATTGTGGTTCACAAACACCACACCATACGGCCTTTCTAACAACAAACGCTTTGTATTGACCATTTGCGGTCCGGTAAGTATGAAGCAAAAATGGCTTCTCTTGAGTGTGTGTTTTGCAAACGGCTCGTCCGCAAAACTGACAATTCGCATGAGAAGGTCTTTCACAATGCCAACATTCCATAGATTATGCCTCAGTTAAAATTAAATCTTTATTGACAAATAAATCTGCTGCCAAAATAAACAGGATGGTTGCATAAAGAAGAAGAATTGCTGGAGCAATCGCTTGTGTGCCAGTAAAAGCACCGTTTAAAACAGCTTCTGCAATGGCGTTAAATGGCCAGAATAAAGCCCCTGTGATTCTTGCAATAATACTTGGGCCACCATTTGCCGCACTATTTGCCCAACTTGACAAAGGATTTAGCAATGCCGTCCAGCCTTGATTGGCTGCATATCTGCTAAAGCCAGTTAACGCTTGCGATAGGCCGTCATTTGAAATGTTTTGCCCAAAAAGAAAAATCGCCAACAGACCAAAAATATAAACACGTGACCATCCTGATGACACCAAATCTGATGCGTGCATGGCTAAGGTAATTGATAAGATGACAGGGGCTATCCACAATGGTGGAATTTGAAGCGTGCTGGTCAATGTTAAATCAGGCCCATGAAAGATAATGGCAAGAAGGGCTAATAATAGTTGGAGAATAAGAGTCGCCACCAATGCGGTGAGCAACACGGCCGTTAAATATTCAACTCGGCTAGGTAGGCGGACGAGGAAGGGATAGTTGATGGCTTGATCTGCCCAATTAGAAAGCGACAGGGTTATCAAAAAGGCAATGATTGGGCCAAATAAGCCGGTGACGAGAATGAAGTAATCTAAATCAGGTGTTTGCTGTTGAGGATTAAATAAAATGAGCCAATATCCCATCGTAAATAAAACGTACAGTGCCCCTGAGACAGATCCACCGAGACGGCGTAAAAAATAGCTGACTAAAACGCGGATTCGTTGACTCATGCCACAACCTCCGCATAAATTTCTGCTAGTGAACGCTTATTCTCAACGACGTGAAGGACATCATAATTACCCATCAAAAGCATAGTGATAATTTGACGGCGAAGCGACATCGCCTCGTTTCGCAGAATGACCCGCATTCCATTAAATTCAATATCATCATGCAAAGAGAGGATTTGCGTTTTAAGCGCTCCCTCAACGATTTTGTCCGTATCAATAATTGTGTGAGAGCTTGTTGATAAGGCGTCAGACATGCTTTTTTCGTAATGAATACGGCCGTTTTTTAAAATAACCAGCCGCGTACACGTTTTTGTGATTTCTTGTAACTGATGGGAGCTGATGATGATAGTTTTACCATCTGCATGAAGCGCTTGAATAGCTTGATTCATCTCAGATTGCCCGTTAGGATCGAGCCCGTTCGATGGTTCATCCAATAGGAGCAATGGTGGGTCTCCAATGAGGGCCTGGGCCAGCCCGATCCGCTGACGCATCCCTTTTGAACAATCTTTAATCTTCTTGTTGGCAGCATTGACCAAAACAACTTTAACGAGACTGTCGAAGGTTGTTTGTTGCACAAATTGCTCAGCAACGTTGCTCAAACGCGCAATCGTTTCTAAATATTGACCAATGCGTAAATGATTGGGAAGAAGAAGACGGTCGGGTTTGTACCCAATTTTCGGCCAAATACGGCCGTTTGTGGCTAATATTCCGCCTGTGTCAGGTTTGAGAAGGCCTGAAATGAGTTTAAATAATGTTGATTTGCCTGCTCCGTTCGGGCCAAGAATGCCAACAACTTC
>JANQSK010001016.1 GCA_028284105.1 Anaerolineae bacterium | reverse complement strand
CCGGGTTACGTGATCAAATCTTTCTGGTGACAAAAGTAATGCCCTCCAATGCAAGCTACAGTGGCACCATCGAAGCGTGTGAACGCAGCCTCAAACGGCTTGGCACTGATGTCATCGATCTTTATTTACTCCATTGGTCAGGCTCCCATCCACTCCATGACACAATCGATGCTTTCGAAAAGTTACGGGAACGCGGCTTGATCAAACAGTGGGGTGTGTCAAACTTTGATGTCGATGATATGGAAGAGGTATGGCAACACCCAGCAGGATCAAATTGTGCAGTCAATCAAGTTTATTACTCCTTAGGTGCTCGAGGTATCGAATACGATCTCCTGCCTTGGCAAAAAGAACGGGATGTAGCAACGATGGCTTACTGCCCCTTAGATCAAGGTCGCGTGATTAATTCAACAGAACTCCAGCCAATAGCAGACAAGCACAACGCTAGTTATGCTCAAATTGCCCTTGCCTACTTGATGACTCATCCGGACGTAATCCCCATTCCCAAGTCAGCCAAAGTGTCTCGCGTCATTGAAAACGCCAAAGCTCGGGATATCGATTTAGATGCAGAAGATATGGCATTGTTAGACAAATTATATCCACCTCCTACAAGCAAAATGCCACTTAAGACCAGTTAGTTACTATGCAGAAAAGCGAGTTCTTAAATCCAGAAAACTGGTATGGGTCTTATTATGAGCTTGCCATTGAATACCCAAAAGGCGACCATCTCAAGTCACTTAATGCGCTCAATTCAATTTGGCAGAATGATAAAATAGTTGGCCCGTGGTCAAAAAAGGACGCTTTTGGAAGTACCTCTCAACTTGTCGAGTATATACATTCCGATAAGTTGAATCAGTATTATGGATGGGTTCAGTTTGATACATATAAACCAATTGGCTGCCTCACTTTAACTGTTCTGGAAGCTGATAATGATGGATCAGATTGGATTTGTTTTTGCATACCAACCGGCATGCTTGAACTGGCATTTGAGGTTGAATATCCATTGCTTTTAAACACAAACCCGTGGCTCCATACGATTGATCAATTCTTTCTTCAATGCGCCATTGTTATCAACGAGATTTCACCGTTTGATTTGGCCATCATTGGGGAGGCGGTGTCAGGATTTGTTCATTCGAGCAAAATTACGCCTGATATTTTACAGAACGGCGGGTACATCCTATCAAAAGAGTTAGTAAATACCTTGGAAATGGATTTAGCGCCTACTGTTTTATCTAAACACCTTAGGTAGTTTCCATTTACAAATAAATGAATATTTTAATGCGGGAACTGTATCAATCAGTTAAGTGTTCCGAAGCTGCTAAATTGAAAACCCTGTTAGAAATAAGCTTCGGAACCTCGAGGAAACGAAGTGGATAGCCGTTGTTTTATTCAAATCAGGAACTTCGTTTCACTTAAGTGAAATTTATGACTAAAATCACAATTATCGGTGCAGGCAGTGTTGTATTTACGCGCAATCTGTGTAGCGACATTTTGCTCACGCCAACCCTTCAAGATTGCACCATCACATTAATGGATATTGATGCGGAGCGTCTAGCACAAGCGCAGCAACTGGTGGAAGCCATAGTTGCTCAACGTAGGCTCTCCGCTAGGGTTGAGGCGACATTAGACCAACGTGAAGCAGTTGCTCAAGCTGACTATGTGATTACGACTTTTCAACAGGGTGGTTTGGACGCATACGTTCTCGACATTGAAATCCCTCAAAAATATGGGGTTGAGCAATGTGTTGGTGATACGTTAGGCCCTGGTGGGGTATTTCGTTCGTTAAGAACGATTCCAGTCTTGCTCTCACTTTGCGAGGATATGAATGAGGTTGCCAAGCCAGATGCGCTCCTTTTGAATTATGTCAACCCGATGGCGGCCAACTGCTGGGCAGTGGATCGAGCAACGGGACGACCGCACGTCGGCTTATGTCACTCTGTTCAAGGGACCAGCGAAATGCTCGCTCAGTGGATTGATGTACCCTATGATGAAATCAGCTTTCGATGCTTGGGCATTAATCATCAGGCCTTTTTTACCGAATTTCGGCGTGGGCATGAAGATCTGTATCCTTTAATTTGGGACGCCATTGAACGGGATGCTGTTTATGCTCAGGAGCCAGTTCGCATTGAAATTATGAAGCATTTTGGCTACTTTGTGACGGAATCAAGCGGCCATGCGAGCGAATATATGCCTTATTTCCGCAAATCTGCTCAAATGGTCAACGAGGATTTGGTGCCTCGGTTTAAGGATGATGTGAATGCTTGGTACGATTACGGCCGTTCCGGTGGCTACCTTCGTCATTGCCAAGAACGACTTGAACACACACACGCCGAATTCCAAGCTATGATCTCTGGGGCAGATCCACTCCCCAATCAACGAACACATGAATATGGTTCCTATATCATCGAAGCGATGGAAACGGATCAGCCCGTAAAAATTAATGGGAATGTGCCCAATCGAGGCCTGATTGATAATTTGCCAGAAGGATGTTGTGTAGAAGTGACCTGTTTAGTAGATAGAAATGGCGTACAGCCAATTGCCATGGGCAGTATGCCCCCTCAGCTTGCTGCGTTGAATCGTACCAATATCAATGTCCAAAGCCTCATTGTGGAGGCGGCATTAACAGGCAATACCGAGGCGGTTCATCACGCTGTCATGCTTGATCCGTTGACATCTGCCGTTTGCACCTTGTCACAAATCCGCACAATGGTCGATGAGATGTTGGTTGCACAGGCACATTGGTTGCCACAGTTTGGGTAAAGAAAAGAGAGAAAAGAGTAGAGAGTAGAGAGAATTGTTTCTAATTATCTCGCAAAGCTCAAGGCTCTTAGCTCATAGCGACAGTATGCATACATCTCATACATCTCACATTGGCAAATGGGAACAGCGTTGGCATCCGCTGCGGGAGGAGTGGGTCATTGTTGCAGGGCATCGGCAAAATCGGCCGTGGTCGGGGGAAAAACAATCAGCACCGCCACCCAAACCTCCGTCATACGCCCCTGATTGCTTCTTATGTCCAGGCAATGAGCGGGTAAGCGGCCAGAAAAACCCACCCTACACAGATATATTTGTCTTTGAAAATGATCATCCTTGCGTGGGGGGACTAGCGCCAACACAATTACCGAAACCGACAGGCGTTTACCGAAACCGACCCGCGACAGGGATCGCGAAGGTCATTTGTTATTCACCTCGGCATGATATGACGCTGGCAGAAGTAGAACCTGCTATCGTTGAAAACTTGGTAGGGGCATGGCAGCGTGAGTACCGGTTG
>JANQSK010001015.1 GCA_028284105.1 Anaerolineae bacterium | reverse complement strand
CACTCCCCATCATCATTTGGAACAATGGGGCACTCCTTCAGATTAAAGAAGATATGGAAAATCACGATATTCCACCAATTGGTGTTGAAGGCATCAATCCCGATTTCGTGATGTTGGCTCAATCGATGGGATGCTATGGGACACGTCCAGACAGCATGGAGGCGTTTAAAACGGCCGTTTCTGATGCTCTCAAAGCTGATCGCCCAACGGTAATTGAACTGGTGCAAGGCTCAGAATGGTTGATGTAACCAAGATGCCAAGGTGGTGCATATGAAAAAATTCAAAGTAGTCCGCACAGACAAAGGGATGGATGTCCTCAGCACTCAGCTCCAAAACCTGGCGAAGATCGCCGATATTGTGACAACCGATGATGATCAGGAGGACGCAATCATAGATGCCATTCGAGATGCAGATTTAATCTTGGTGTCTGGTGCTCACATCACGCGTCGCATCTTTGAAGAGGCAAAAAAGCTCAAAGGGCTACTCAAATGGGGCGTGGGCACAGATAGTTTAGATATTGAGGCAGCAACCGAATTGGGTATCCCGATTGTCCACTGCCCTCATTATGGCCCTCAATCAATCGCGGATTTCTCTTTCGGCATGATGATTGCGCTGGCTAAGCGGCTTCCCCTGCTTGATCGCGATATGCGACAGCAAGGTTGGCTGTACCCCGAACCCAAATATCAGCAGATAGATCTCCCTGGAAAAACAGTTGGCTTAGTGGGATACGGCCGTATTGGGCAAATTATGGGCAAACGTTGTCTTGGATTCGATATGAACGTTGTGGTCTATGATCCCTATAAAGAGGCTGATGCGAATCGATATCCCAATATCACCTTTGTCTCGCTTGAAGAACTACTCAAAACGTCTGATTTTGTCTCAATTCATCTCGTACTTACCCCTGAAAACACAGGTATGATTGGAGAAAAAGAGATAGCGATGATGAAATCAAATGCCATCGTCGTCAATACTGCACGTGGCGCAGTTTTTAATCAGGATGCGCTCTTTGAAGCATTAAAGAACAATCGGCTCGGTGGAGCTGGACTTGACGTTTTTTGCAATGAACCTACAGATAAAAATAACCCATTCCTCCAACTTGATAACGTCATTGTTGCGCCCCACTTGGCGTCTTATACCAAGGAAGCTTTTGAACAATTAGATGAAAATGCACTCAAAAAGGCTCTTGCCATACTTAATGGAGAGCCTCTTTGGGATGTCAAAAACGGGATTCTTCGAGCCCGAGCGTAAAGCAACCTAAAAATAATTTAAGGCGATAACAGTTCAGGTAAAAATCAATGGGCATTGATATTAAATTAATTATTGGAGCAGTTTCAGAAAAAAGGTTACCTGTCAAAAACCATTTGGAGTTTATTAGGTTAGCAGTTGATAAAGGCATTTTCACGCCTCCATTCGCTGTATTAACAGGGAGCGATGTCGAAAAGGTTCATGGTTATCGGCAAGGTGAGGACATTTCACAAAAGCCAATTCTAGACCATTGGGATAACGAAAAAAAGGAATGGATATACAGGCAACCCAATTGTAAATTAGTATATTTGGGAAACGATCTATCTTTTTCACTAGCTAAATTCGAAGAGAATTATTCCAAAAACACAATCAAATGGGAAGCGGATAGCTTATTGCTAAAATCTCTGAGTTTAAACCCAAAAGATTGGGATTTGAACGAATATTTGAATTCAATTCCAAATCCAAGAATTATCTCAATGAAAAATTCAAAAATGGAAACAATTACGCAAGATGGGTCTTTTGTCAAAATTGGCCCTTTTCATGATATTTTGACAACTTCCCTCACAAACGTATTTTTAGGCGACCCAAATCAACCAAATGGTCCTGAAGGAAATTTTGCTGTTCTGATGCATACAATATTAGGTCATTTGCTTCATTCAAATTGGGGACTGGTTGAGGGTGGTGATTGGGTGGCTTTATAAATATTAAATTTTGTCAATAAATACCATTTTTTATACGAACATTTGCAACTTCCACCCGCTGTGCTACCTTTCTCAGAGGAGACTATTTAATGCGAAAACATTTAGTAATGACGGTTAATGGGAAAGATAAGGTAGGGCTTGTTGAAGAAGTAACAAAGCTCGTTTTAGATTTTAATGGCAATGTTGAATCGAGTCGCATGTCTCGATTGGAAGGTGAATTTGCCATGCTGATGCTTGTT
>JANQSK010000996.1 GCA_028284105.1 Anaerolineae bacterium | reverse complement strand
ATTTACCCCAGGGGAGGGCAGTGAGCCAATCAAGGTAGTTTCTAGTGACATTGTATTCTGGTGAAGAAGGTTCAATGACTTGAAGCTTCTCAAGCTCATCACTGACTCGTTGTAAAGCCTCATCAGGTAGTTCGAGGTCTTTAAGCCGATTTTGGTATTTTTCAACTTCAGTTTCAGCCCCTTCTTTTTGAAGACCTAGTTCTTTCTTGATTTCAGAAAGCTGCTGTTTGAGGAAAAATTCTCTCTGCTGTTTAGAGACACGTGTTTCAATTCGCTGACTAATTTGAGCTTTGATTTTAGAAATTTCGACTTCACGTTTGATGAGAATCAAAGATTGTTCGATTCGCTCACGAATATTTTGAATTTCTAAAATCCGCTGGAGTTCCTCACCAGTCGCAGTCGTCATAGAGGCTGATAAATCTGCCAGCGTGGCCGGATCGTTAACATTCATCCGGTCTAACAAAAAGGATAGACCTTCCTTAAATAGGGGGTTGGATGCAACAAGCTCGCGAATGGCATCTAGGATAGAAACAGAATACGCTTTTAGTTCTTCATCATTTTTGAATTCTGCTTCATCCCAGTGTGAAACCTTAGCTCGAAAGACCGGACCTTCAGTAATTATTTCTTTTAAGTCGAACCGTTCAATTACTTGAACGAGAATTTGCAATGGTTCTCCTTGTTTGGGAGTAGCCATCCGCATAATTTTGGCAGAAATGCCAACTTGATAAAATTCTTCACCCGCTTCTGGATATTGTGCAGCAACACCTTCTTGCTCAGAGCGAACAAGCAAAAGTCCCAAATGCTTTAAATTATTTTCATTGGCTTCTTTTAGGATGGTTGCTTTTAGAGATTCATCTGAGATGAGTACTGGCGCCATTGTTTTTGGAAACAACGGCCGTTCCAAAAGGGGAACTAAAATTAGAGTTGGTGGCAAGATTTCTTTAGCTACCACCACTGTTTTGCTTTCTATAGTTTGTGTTGTATCAGAATCAGCGTTCTGTTGATCGATAATAATTGGTTCTTCAGACATAATGAGAAAGTTTAGGGAAGAAACATTAATCTTGTGCAAGATTCATCTAGAAAATATGTTAACAATCTTCGAGTTTTGTTAACAAAACCATCACGAAATCTCCAAATTGTCTTCATAATTTTGAAACATTTATCGTTTATTTACGTAGATGGTAAATGAAAGAGAAAAAGTGACCTTTTTCCACTATTGCGTTCCCCACAACCAAAACCCCTAATTGGGTCACCCAACAGAATATTGTCCTGTCCTATGATTAGAAGTGATAGAGGTTTTTCCATTCGTAATTTTTGGGTTGAATGGAGCATTTATATTATGATGCTCTTGTTTTTCGTTGTCATTTTTACAATGATCAACCAACAATACGCCACATTTGATACCCGATCGTCTGATTTAGATCGTTTTATTCAGGGAATGTGGAATACGCTAAACGGCCGTTTTCTTTACTCAACCATAGAAGAACGATCGATTTTGGGTGGGCATTTCACGCCTTACTTCATCTTAATATCCCCAGCACTGTACATTTGGCCTGATCCACGCGTTTTTTCTATTATTCAAACCGCAGGATTAGCTATTGCAGGATTCTTCTTCTATCTGATCGTAAAAGAGAAACATCCTGTGCTAGCTCCTTTTATTGCCCTTGCCTTCTTCCTCAACCCCTCTCTGCATCAAATTGGTTTATTAGAGCTTCGGAGAATTACGCTTGCCGTGCCTTATCTGGCATTCGCCTTGTATGGTTTATCCATCAAAAACAAGAAATTTGTTGCGATCGGTTTGATTATGGCCCTGTTGTGTAAGGAAAATGTTGCCCTCCCAATGGCATTAGTTGGCCTTTACTATGTCCTTTTCGAGCGAGATTGGAAATTTGGGGGATTTTTAATGGTGTTTGCAATAGGGTGGGTCATTATGGTGTTAACAATAATCAATCCTATTGTTGATCCACAATATGTGTTAGCTGAAAACAGCCTTGATGCGTATCGGGGTCTGAACTATTTTGCTCAATATGGCTCAACTCCTCAAGAAATTTTGATTTATTTAATAAGTCGTCCTGGTGATATTTTTGCTTATATTCTGGATAGTGAAGCACAAATTGGCTTAATGCGTTTGTTTATTCCACTGGGTATCGTTTTGCCATTTCTCTCTCCTCGGATTGCCCTATTAACCATTCCCAATTTACTTTACATGCTGCTTGGTAGCTATGAGTTAATGCACAGACTAGATGTTTGGTATGTCACTATTCCATTAGTCATTCTATTTGGCGCAATTTGTGTTCGGGTGAGAGAGTTTGATTCAAAGCTTGCAACGACCGTTGTCACTCTGCTATTCATTTTTACAGTATGGGGTTATTCCCAATTTAGCTACTTACCTTTCGGTGGTCGATATAATTCGGTTCGGAATATAGTGACTGAGCATCATGAAACAGCGAGTAAGGCAATGGGCATGGTGCCATCCAATGCGAAATTAGCAACCCAGAGTGCCTTCACGCCCCATCTCGCGATGCGTGAGGAACTATTTCTTTATCCATGGCTTCCACGTTCTGGAGAACCAATGGATTACTACTTGTTGGATAGGAATCTGAAATCTTATCCTTTAAATGAAATTGAGCGGAATGAATCAATTGACAATTTGATAGCAGATCCTTCCTTAGTAATTGAAGCTGAAGTAGATGGTATCTATTTGTTTAATCTTGATGGAGAACCTAACCCATCAAAAACAGTTAACCAGATATGGAATGAGGCAATTTTATTGGATCGATTTGAGTTGGCTGTCAGTGATGAAGATGGGATGTTCAAAACAGAAAGTAGCTTATCCCAATTAAATGCTGGAGATACGGTACGAGTAACACTGTATTGGGAAGCGACCGGAAACCCTGATGTTGACAGAACGGTGTCCGTGAGACTTCAAAGTGGTGAGCAATTGGTCAGCCAGCACGACATGGTGCCTAGTAACGGAGCACGTCCTACAAGTTGGTGGGAAGCTGGGTGGTCATTTAGAGATGTCTACTATCTTGAGGTTCCTCTCACCCTTATAGAAGGACAGTACGATTTGAGGCTGCTTCTTTATGATTCATTTTCCCTAGAGCCCGTTCCGACAGATAATGGGGAGGTATTTATTTATTTGACAGAGTAAGGATGACAAACGATGGATTTTTCGGGAAAGGTAGCAATTATCACTGGGGGCGCCTCAGGTATGGGGGCGGCAACGGTGCGGGAGTATACAGCGGCCGGGGGCCAAGCCGTGATTGTTGATAGAAATGTGAATTTAGCGAGTCAAGTATCCGATGAAACAGGGGCTAAAGTGCTCTCTGGGAATGTGGCGGATTCTGAGTTTTGCAATTGGGCGATTGAGCAAGCAGTGGGGGAATACGGCCGTATTGACACACTCGTTAACGCGGCTGGTGTAATCGCTCGAGCCAAAGGCATAGACACGTCAGATGACGATTGGGGACGTGTTATGGGTGTGAATGTGAGCGGCACCTTCTACATGTGTCGTGCTGTACTGCCCCAAATGCAACAACAGGGTGGGGGGACAATCATTAATTTTGGCTCTATTTGGGGTGATGTCGGTGCAGCGGGCGTTTTGGCTTATTGTGCATCAAAAGGTGCCGTACATAACTTAACTCGAGCAATGGCACTCGACCATGCAACAGAAAATATTCGTGTTAACGCGGTTTGTCCGGGGGAAGTAAACACACCCATGCTGCAATCTGAGAGGGATGAACCTGTGACGGACGATTTGATGCACAAATTGGCAAAGACGGTCCCGATGGAACGCCTCGCTGATCCGAAAGAGATTGCTCAGGTTGTTCTGTTCTTAGCTTCAGAACAAGCTAGTTATATGACAGGCTCTTTAGTTACCGTTGATGCCGGCTTTACAGCTCGATAATCTTTTTAAGTTGAGAGGAGAAAGATAATGAACTATCGGCTATTAGGAAGAAGCGGTGTGCGTATTGCACCTTTAGCACTTGGAACAGACAACTTTGCAAATCCAACACCAGAAGCTGAGTCTAAAAAGATTATCAATCGTGCCCTTGATGCTGGTATCAACATGATTGATACGAGTAATAGCTATGCCAAAGGGGAAGCTGAGCAAATCATCGGCCGTGCTTTAAAGGAAAACGGCCGTAGAAATGAGGTGTTATTGGCTACCAAGGGGCATTATCCAACGGGAAATGGGCTCAACGATAGAGGCAACAGTCGTTACCATCTTATCAATGCGTGCGAAGCGTCATTAAAAAGATTGCAAACCGATCGTATCGACCTTTATCAGCTACACAGACCTGATTTTGAGGTTCCAATTGAGGAAACGCTTAGTGCGCTCACCGATTTAGTTCGCCAAGGAAAAATCCGCTACATCGGCAGCTCAACAGCACCCGCATGGAAGGTGATGGAAGCATTGATGACGAGCGAGTTAAAAGGGTATGTTCGCTTTATATCCGAACAACCGCCTTACAATTTGCTCGATCGACGCATAGAAAATGAGCTCATTCCAATGTGCCAATCTCAGCAGATGGGGGTGTTGCCTTGGTCTCCGCTTGCGATGGGGATTTTAGCAGGAAGGTATGCTGGTTTTGAGAAAAATGGGGTCTTCCCAGACGCGTCTAGAGCAGCTCTGCGCGGTGGGATTTATGCTGAGCGCATCACCAAGCGCGGCGTCGAAGTGGGGAATGCTTTTGTCGAAATGGCTCAGGAGTTGGGAATAACGGCCGTTCAGCTTGCTATTCTATGGGTAAAGGATCAACCTGGCGTAACAGCGCCTCTGATTGGCCCAAGAACAATAGAGCAACTTGAACATTATTTACCTGTCATGGAGATGTCTCTGAGTGATGAAATACGACAAAGATGTGATGAATTAGTGCCACCAGGCAGCGCGGTAGCTAATTTTCACAACTCTGCGCCTTGGATGAAGATGAAGATTTAGTTTTTGACCAATACGGCCGTTTTACCAAACTCAATGGACTCTTGACGGGTCCAAACGGCCGTATTGTTGAATTCCCGATCAAACAGCTCAGCATCTCGCCCCCCAATCAGCTCTAAATTTGAACAAACAAGCACACCGCCGCTTGAGAGAAGCTCTCTGAGCATGATTAGGACGTCGATTGGTGGGGCAAAACCATCAAAAAAAGCTAAATCATAGCCAGGCTCCAGCTTTGGAAGAATGTCTCGGAAATTTCCGTGGTGGACTCGAATACGGCCGTTTAAACCTTCATGTTCAAAGTTTCGTTGTGCTAATTCAACATGATGCGCATCACCTTCAACAGTATCAACCATGCTGGTAGGGCTACCATGAGCCAAACAGCAGGCTGTGTATCCCAGCGCTGTACCAAGCTCTAAAATTCTTTTCGGTTGATAAGTTTCTGCAATTTCTATCAATCCAAGTCCATCTTCAAACGTATATGCACCACAGCCGTGTTCACGTCGATGAATGCGGGTTGCTGCCTGAATTTTTATAAATGGGGTCATTTCAGTCATGGGCGCGATCCTTTAACTTGGAACTGAGTGTAATCTAGGTAAATGGGTTTAAAAGATTTAAATATTATTTCACTTCTCTTCTTGATTCATCACGTGCAATTTTGCTTATTAATGTAGAAACTCATTTTACTGGAAAACGAAAAAATCAACATACATAGTCAGGAACTATATACTTAAACTAATTATAGTTAATTTAAGTATGCAAGATAAAACTTACAAAGTCAATAACTCCCTATTATTGGGTCACCTCGCAAGCAAAAAGATAACTGTCATAAACAACTGTCATGCCCGTCGGAGTCCTAACAAATGAGTAAGTATTGGGTGACTCTTCAACATAAGTACAATCCATTATTGGGTGTGTTGTGGCAGGGAACCCCTGCCCTACGGCTACCCCATCCCCTACCCCGAACACACCATCAAGATTAGCGACATCAGGTGTAGGGTACAAATCTTCGTCTATCACTCCATCAGGCACTTGTGCAGTTCCTGACAAATCAGTTTTAGCCAACCGAGTAAGCGCATAACAACCGCCACCAAGAACTAAAATGATTAGTATTAGTATTTTTGGGTTGAAGTCCATTGCGCTACAGTTTCCTTTTCTTCTTGAAAGAAGAAGTAAAGAACGCTTCCATATCATCTGCTTGGGTATGGGTGTCATATTTTCCAAAGTAAGCGTTAGGAAGCAAGAAGCCAAACGAGCCCCCTGAATCCTTAGCGGATTTTCGAGGAAGCCCCCACTCATACGCCCAATAAGGAATACCCATAGTTCCTAGATTCATTTTGCGTTCACACCAAAGCATATAAGAATTTCTAGCCATCGGTTGAACGCTGGGAAGCAACATGATTAAATCAAATTTACGAAGGTATGCAAGATACGCCGCAATTGCTTTCATGGAAGTCATGCCAAGCCCTAGAGCCATCCATGCTTCATCATAAACAACGACAGTATGATACTTTTGATAACCCATCTTACATCCTTCGTCACATCTTGGTGATGTCCCATCACACAAAGCCATTTCAGGGATAACACCATCAACATGTACCGGAATATTGGCAAAAACATTGTAATCATGTTTCTTATGCAGCAGGTCAGCAAGAGCAACGGATAAAAGCGTTTTACCCCCACCGTAACGGCCACGGAACCAACAAGAGCGAAATACTTTTAGATTGTGAATAAAAACATCAGACGCCACTAAGCCCATATTGCACCTATGTCACTGGTAAGAGGTATTTAACAATACCGTAGAGAATTATCACGAACGCGATACCAATATAAATAGATACTGGATAGAGAACATCTAAAGAAATTGTAACCATTTTTTATCTAGTCCTTAGCCACGCAAACAGGATTAAAAATCCCGAAGCATAAGCAATCATCTGTGTAGAAAAGTTGTAGCCAAGCAACCCTATTTGATACTCCCATTGGTGAAGACAAAGCTCTAAACCTATCTCGACATCATTACCCGCTTCATCCGTTCCGACACGAACAGGACCAAGCGTTAAACAGGTTTCGCCGTGATCTATTGGTGTTGTAATGCCCAGGGGGGCATCATCTTCACCGCCAATTGGTGTATAGGGAAAATCACCTTCATAGACGACAGTCGGTGTAGCTGAAATTGTTGGGGTTGCTGTAATTGTGGCCGTTGGGGTAATTGTTGGATTAGGTGTTGCAGTTGGAGCAATACCCTTTTGGAAATATCCGTCTATTTGAACTGTATCAATACCAAGAGCGGAAACATCATTATTTCCATTATGGCGAAAATGCCATATGAACGTTTTATCAAATCCACCTGCAGAAGTTCTGGCGGGAATCGTATCATCTAGAAATA
>JANQSK010000986.1 GCA_028284105.1 Anaerolineae bacterium | reverse complement strand
TCGGGTTCTTCACCAGCATGCACCGCTTGTGTACTCATTTTCAATTTGCGCACATCAAGATTCTTCATGGGTTTTGCCTCATTTTTCGTTATGATTGATTTTATGATCTTAGAACAATTTAAATTGACGAACAAGGTTGCATTAGTGACTGGTGGAAATCGTGGCTTAGGCCAAGCCATGGCTATTGGGCTAGCCCAAGCTGGGGCATTTGTTTTTATCACATCCCGCTCTGGCAAGGCTGATGAAACGTTGGCTCAAATACGCAAAGATGGTGGTGATGGGGCCGTCATTCAAGCTGATTTTTTGCAAGATGATGGGCGAGATATTGTTAATTCCGTCGTGGAGAAAAACGGCCGTATTGATATCCTCATCAACAATGCTGGAACGATTCGACGTGGTCCAGCATTGGAATTTTCGGAAGATGATTGGTCAACGGTCGTTGATGTCAACCTCAATGCCGTTTGGAAATTGAGCCAAGCAGCTGCTCAGAAAATGGCCGCCCAAGGGGGTGGAAAAATAATAAACAATGCCTCAGTTTTAGGGTATCAAGGTGGATTAACTGTACCGTCTTACACAGCAACAAAACATGCAATCATCGGCTTAACGCGAGCATTAGCAAATGAATGGGCCAGTCAGAATATCAATGTAAATGCGATCGCACCGGGATATTTTAAAACGGATATGACAGATTCGCTCCAAACAGACCCCAATCGATCAGAGCAAATTTTAGCAAGAATTCCGGCTGGGTATTGGGGAGATCCATCAGATTTAGCAGGAACGGCCGTTTATCTTGCTTCAAATGCAAGTCGATATGTCCATGGGCAAGTTGTCGTAGTCGATGGTGGATGGCTCAGTCGCTAAGTTTTTTGTAAGGCAGAGAAAATCGTCGTGGAAAGAACATTGATGTTTAATGGTTTTTGAAGAACAGCATGAATGTTGCTTGAATCAACTTGATCCAGCTGATTTGATAGCGGATGCCCCGTCATTAAAATGATTGGAATTAGGCTGTTTCTATCAAGCATCTTTTTTGCAAATTCAATTCCGTTCAATTTTGGCATTACGATATCTGAAATGATAAGAGCAATAGGTTCAGATGTTGAATTCACAACATCAAGCGCTTGTAATCCATTATTTGCTACTATCGTTTTATAATTCAGTTTCTCAAGAATGTCTGACAGAACCTCTCCTGAATCTGTGTGATCTTCAACAATCAAAACAAGCTCTTGATTCCCTGTATCGTTCACCTCGTAGGAAATGTTGTTTTCACTCACCTCATCATCGAGACTCAGAGGAAAACAAATAGAGACCATCGTTCCTGATGTTTTATCTGTATTCACTTGAACAATACCATTATGTTGCGAAACGATGCCATACACTTGAGCTAGCCCCAAACCAGTACCTTTTCCTCGCTGTTTGGTCGTGTAGAATGGTTCGAAGAGATGCTCCATAATTTCATCAGGAATACCGACACCTGAGTCACTGAAACGAATTTCTGCATATCCATTAGGCCAATAGAATTCCTGAAAATCTTTATCATGATCGCTATCACCAATTAGCAATTCAATTTTGATATTTCCACCGTTTGGCATCGCATCCCGACTATTAATTGCCAAATTCATAAAAAGCTGTTGCAAACGACTTTTATCTGCCTCAATCACAAGCTGATTTTCAGAATCATAATTGAGCAAATTAATGGTAATTTCTTCTGACAAGATGGAACGTAATAACTCAATAAACTTTTCAAAAAAGCGATTCAAATTGATAGATTCTAAATGAATAACAGATTGACGGCTGAAATCAAGAATTTGAGCTGTCAGGGAAGCAGCTCGCAGTGTTTGTTGATGAATTAGATCAACGCGCTTGTGGACTTTTGCATTTAGTTCAATATCCCGCAATAAAAGCTCAGAATTCAACGAAATTACAGATAAGGCATTATTAAAATCGTGTGCAATGCCAGCCGCAAGCTGTCCAACTGCGGCTAATTTTTCATGGTGATTCAGCTTTCTTTGATTCAGTTTTTGTTTTGTGACGTCACGGATAACAGTTTGGATGGCATCTTTCCCTTGATAGGTTACAGGGATTGAAAACGAAATCAAGTCACGTTTGACGCCATCTAAGCCTACCATTTGGTGCTCTACAGGAGGGGTACTCTCGCCTCTTTCCAGCATTGCTAGACGCTCCATAAGCACTTTGCTTTTCCCTTCATTGTTAAAATCGAATAGCGGTTTTCCGAGGATTTCTTCTTTCTTTTGAGCCCCAAAAATTTTAACGGTTGCAGGATTGCAATAAACAAAAATGTAATCGACAGAGAGGAGCACTGCTTCAGGATAGTTTTCAACTAATTGCAACCATCGATTTTCGCTTTGCTTGTATGCTGTTTCAGCGTCAATTTGGTCGGTAATATCTTCTGTGATGAGGGCAAAGTTTTCAATATTATCTGTTTCCAGAGGATATAAATAACCTTTCAACCAGCGATCATTGGTTCCATCTCTCCCTGGTATCGATGAAGAATAAAATGAGTTAGGAATGTAAACGGCCGTTTTTGTCCGTTTTGCGGTTTCGACAACTTTTAAAAATCCTTTCTGAACGAGTTGCTCATCCTCAAAAAGGTTGTAGTGATCAATTAAATCCTCTTTTTTAACCTGCCAAAGCGTTTCCCATGCTAGGTTAGCATCAACGAGAAGCCCGTCTTTACTGACAATTTGGATGGCAAGAGGAGATTGATTAATGAGGCGGCTAAAACGGATTTGGCTCTCAATGAGTTCTTTTTGAATGGCTTCGTTTTTTATGAATGACCTTTCAGCTAGATAAATACCAACGATCCCTAAAGAAGCGACGAGCAAAACAAGTGTTTGTCCAAGCAAACCTTGCTCTAAAAAATTACCATTTGCATTTGGTGCCCACCAAAACACAAATCCACGAGCAATAACCACTAATTGGATGATTATTGAAATCCATAGCTGTTTTATACTTGTCTGCCACAGGAGCACAATAGAGCGCAGCAATGAAGCGATATATAAACAAATTATGCTGATGAGAAGGGTAAGCATGAAAAGTTAGTGTATTATTGTGCGAAATCTGGATATGCCGGTAAGTAGCTTTATAATATCACTAACTGTGTCTTTTAAAACCTATTCCATTAATCAATAGTCCTGTAATTGACTGATAAATAATCGAATCGCTCTAGCAACGTCTTTAAACGGCCGTTAAATGAGTCAAAATCACGCTCCACCTTGGCACTCCAAACAGCTTCAGCCAATGCGGAAGCCCGTGGATACGTCATATATTCAGCTTGTGCAGGAGTGTTAATATATTCCGTCCACAAATTTCCTTGCCCTCCTAATACATGAGGCCCATGAGTAGAGTCGATTCCAGCCGTTGGCTCAAATAGATAGGTATTCTCTACTGGAATATATCCACCAATCGCTGGTGGCTCATTTTCTGTGTCTTCAGATTGGTAATAATCAAAATAACAGTGTGTATTTGGCGTCATCACAACATCATGCCCTGCTGTTGCCGCTTTAATTCCACCTTCAGAGCCACGCCAGCTCATCACAGTGGCATTAGGGGCCAATCCCCCTTCAAGAATCTCATCCCACCCGATTAATCGTCGTCCATTATTGTTCAAATATTTCTCAATACGACGCACAAAATAGCTTTGCAGTTCGTCTTCATCAGCAAGTCCTTCTGATTTAATTCGCGCTTGGCATTTTGGACAAGTTTCCCAACGAACTTTAGGGCACTCATCTCCGCCGATGTGAATTATGGGACTTGGAAAGATTGCCAATACTTCGCCAAAGACATCTTCAAGGAATGAAAAAGTGTCCTCATTACCCGCACAATAAACATCATCCTCAATACCCCAAAAAGTGCGTACCGCATACCCTTCGCCACGGCATCCTAAATGTGGATAGGCAGCAAGAGCAGCAACCGAATGACCTGGCAACTCAATCTCGGGAACAACTGTGATAAATCGCTCCTGGGCGTAATCAACCAACTCTATCAGTTGCTCCTGTGTATAAAACCCTCCATAGGCTTTTCCATCCAATTCATTCCGATTACTTGGATATGGAGTGGCTTCACGATAACTGCTTATTTCCGTCAAAAGTGGATGTTTCTTAATCTCGATTCGCCACCCTTGATCTTCTGTTAAGTGCAGATGGAGCGTATTTAATTTATTTAACGCCATTAAATCGATGTATTTTTTAATAAACTCAACGGGGAACATATGACGGCACACATCAAGCATTAAGCCACGCCATTGATATTGAGGCTTGTCATGAATTGTAACGGCCGTTAATTCCCAGCTTACCCCTTCTCGAACCTCAGCAGATTCAATTTCTGTGGGCAAAAGTTGCCTCAGCGTCTGTATGCCATAAAACAAGCCATTTAACTCACCTGCGTGAATTCGCACAAAATTCTCAGTGACAAATAAAGAGTACCCTTCAGGATTTTCAAAGTCGTCCGTTAAATGAAGAATTATCCGATTTTGGTGTGTTTTACTGGGTTCTCCATCAATAACGACTGGAAATGGGAATCCTGTTGACGGCCGTAATAACCCAGCCAACATTTGGCCTAGCTTTGCCGTCTCTACGGATACCTGAATTTTTGTTTCAGTATCCAGTGTAAAGATTCCAGAATTAATCGAAATAAATTGTGGATCAGGAATTAAGGGTAACATCGTTCCTCACTTTAAGGGTTGGAAAAAGCGGCCGATGATCTTGAATTTATAGTCACCAGATCCGACAATTGAAGTTAGTTGTTTGTTACGGCTATTCGTTTCTCTGACACCTTTAAGCTGCGTAAGGGGTCGGCCACTTTCTCGAACACCTGCTATTGAACTCGTTGGAAAAAAGATTTTGGCAGACGCATTGGGCGGGACACCTATTTCCAAGAAAAAGTCTTCATCTTCAAAATACCAGTGGACTCGAAAACGGCCGTTTATGGTTTCAAGCTCTGCTTTGGCAAACTGTAAGTCACCTCCGGGTCTTGGCTTGATAATGGCTTGTTTAAATCCAGGTAGATTTTCATCTGGAGATATTCCAGCAACCACTTGATAAAGCCAATCACCAATAGCACCATATGCATAATGATTAAAAGAGTTCATCCCAGCATCTTGGAATGAACCATCTGGCTTAATGCCATCCCACCGCTCCCAAATAGTTGTTGCTCCCTGTTTTATCGGATAAAGCCATCCGGGGAAATCTTCTTGTAACAGCAGTTCATAAGCCAAATCGGTCTGTCCATGTTCAGATAGCACATGACAAATCAAAGGGGTTCCTAAAAATCCCGTTGATATATGAACACCACGGTATTGAACATCCGCAACAAGGCGTTGAACAGCCATGTCAACCAAATCTTGTGGCAACAGGTCAAAGGCAAGTGCTAAACAATAAGCTGTTTGGGTGTTACTCGATAAACGGCCGTTTGGGGTGAGGTATTCATTGCAAAAAGCAGTCTTAATTTGGGCTGAAAAGTTCTCATAAGCTTCCGCATCTGAATCACGACCAAAAACTCTTGCAATTTTGGCCATGAGGTGCGTGCTATAGGCAAAATAAGCTGTCGCCACGAGGTCTGTATCCGTTAAACCAAAAGGAGTGCCTAAATCATGCCGTTCATTAGATAACCAATCACCAAAATGAAAATCACCTTGCCAGAGCAAATTTTCACCAGCTCTCTGACCCATATATTGAATCCACATCTGCATAGAGCGGTAATGGTTTGCCAAAATGCGGCGGTCGCCATAATGTTTGTAGATAGTCCATGGCACAACGAGCATCGCATCAGCCCAGCCCGTCGCACCAAATGCTTCGTCTCCCATCACATGAGGAGACACAAACGGCACAGCCCCATCTTTTCGTTGATCAGCACTTAGGTTTCTCATCCAGCGGGAGAAAAAGAGGGCAGAATCCATATTCAAGCATGCCGTTGGCGCAAATACCTGCGCATCACCGGTCCACCCCAATCGCTCATCCCGCTGCGGGCAATCTGTGGGAACATCTAAAAAGTTACCACGCTGACCCCAAACAATGTTTCTTTGAAGCTGATTGATATCTTCATTTGAGCACTCAAAATGCCCACTAGCTTTCAAGTCTGAATAGAGAACAACAGCTTTAAAATTGTCTAAATCTATTTGCTCATGTGGAATGCCTTCAACCTTCACATACCGAAAACCTTGAAAGGTGAATCGAGGTTCATAGATTGCTTGGTTCCCATTTGAAATATAGGTCACCGTTTGTTGTGCAGCTCTAAGATTTTCTGTGTAAAAATTGCCTTCACTATCTAAAATTTCGGCATGTGTGATTTTAACAGCCGTTCCTTCAGTCAAATCTATAGAAAACCGAACCCAACCCACTAAATTTTGGCCAAAATCAATGACTGATTCTCCATGAGGAGTTGAAATCAGTTTAATTGGGGAAATTTCTTGTTTTTTACGAACCGGCTGTCCTATTTGAGAGATGAGCTCAACTTTGAAATCAGTTAAGGTTGAAACAGGGTGCCACTTAGGCATCTTGATCGAATGCTCTAGACGGGCATCATAGGTTTCCCCATTGTAATGATCGGCATCAATAATCGGGCCTGACGTTGCTTGCCATTGTTCGTCTGTATTAAAAGTTTGTTGAGTCCCGTCAGCATAAATGATTTCAAGCTGAAGTTTTAATGCAAGCTGGTTACCATAGTAATTACGGCCGTTTCCCATCAAATTCCCACGATACCAACCATCAGCCACGATGCCAAGCAGCATAATGTTTCCGATAGTTAGCATTGAAGTGACATCATAGGTTTGATATTGAATAAATTGAGAATAGGTTGTCCAACCTGGTGTAAAATAATCTTCACCGACGCGCTTCTTGTTGATGTAAATCTCGTAGCAACCAAGAGACGTCACATAGATTCTGGCTTGTTCAATCGTCTTTTCAAGCTGAATGTCATTCTGAAAATAGATAGGTGAATCAGTAGGCGCCGCTTCAGAAATCCAAGCCGCAGTCCAGTCGATTTCTTCTAATAACCCCATTTCCCAAAATGCGATATCGCTCCATTCTGTTCTTTTATCGAGTTCATCCCAAATCATCACCTTCCAAAAATAGCGCTGACGAGAAGCTAATTTCTTTCCATCAAAACGGATCTGAGAGCTTTGGTTAGAGGTGACACGCTTGCTGTCCCAAATATTGCCTTTATTTTCTTGCAAAAGCGCCAAATCATCTGCAACCAAAATCCGATATGAAGTTTGCCTCATATTTCGTCTTTGGGCGCTAATTTGCCAGCTAAATCTGGGTCGCTGGTTATCAATACCAATAGGATTGAATTGGTATTCACAGCGAAGTTTTCGAATGTTGATTGTTGTTGTCATGAACGTGGGGTTTAATTTTGTAATTCTTCTTTGAGGATTTCTTCTAATTTATCAATGGAGAAAGGCTTCATTAAGATAGTGGCATCTTTTAATGCTTCTTCAATCTCTCCAGATTCTTTTGACACAAAACCCGTCATAAAAACCGTTTTTATTTGAGGGAATTGCTTCTTAACTGCTTTGTAAAGCAAGATGCCGCTCATTTTTGGCATCACAATATCACTTAGGATGAGATCGACATCCGCCTCATTAGCTTCAAGAAGGGATAATGCCTCTTCTCCATTAACGGCCGTTAATACAGTGTAATCTAATATTTCTAAGGCATCTTGAATAGATTGCCTTGAAAGTGGATGATCTTCAACGAGTAAAATGACCTTTTGATTTTTCTGTTGATTGAAACGATCCAACGCTTTGGAAATTTCATTTTCAGGCTTCTGAATAATGGGGAAATAGAGCAAAAATGTTGTCCCTATTCCTAACTCGCTTTGGCAATCAATAAAACCAAAATGCTGTTTAACAATTCCATAAGCCTGCGACAGACCTAGACCCGAAGACTCGCCAAAGGCTTTTGTGGTGAAAAAGGGATCGAAAATATTATCTAAATGTTCTTCAGCAATCCCAACCCCATCATCTTTGATTTTTAGAACAATATAATTCGCAGCTTCTTTTCGATGAGTTAGATTCCTAAATTTTGAAGGAAGGGAATCCGTATATTCCATTGAAAAAGATATTGAACCATAGCCATCAATTGCATCTCGTGCATTGATGATTAAATTCATAAAAACCTGTTGGAGTTGTGTCGTATCCGCTTCAATATGATAGGTTTGTTCAAGAACTTGAGAATCCACATCAATCATGGCAGGCAAAATACGACTAGCCACATCGGCAAAATCAGCAAACCATTCATTGATATTAAGCGGCTTCTTTTTACTATAAGAAATTCGACTAAAATCTAAGACTTGCCGAATTAAATGGGCGCCTCTTTGGCTCTGCTCAATTATTTTATTGAGCCTTTTGTCACTATCCCCTTCAGTTGCTCTTATTTGTCTCAGCAACTGCGCTTCAAGAAGAATAATTGCTAGGATATTGTTGAAATCATGAGCAATACCAGAAGCAAGCTGACCAATCGCACCCAATCGCTCTTGAAGAATTAAAAGCTTTTGTGCCTCTAGTAATTTTTCTTGATTTTCCTGATAGCGAATTTCAGTTTCGATCTGATCAGTAATATCATAAGCTGTGACGACAATATATTGCGTTTTGTCTTGTTCATCAGGCAGGGTAAATGCTTGACTCCGAATCCACCTTTTTCGACCTGTGCCTCCAAAATCATTAGGATCTAATTCAAAATCTGGAAAGGCAACGGTCTCTCCCTGACGAGCCTTTTCCATAAGCCCACGAAGGCCCATATCAGCAAAAAGCTCTACTTCAAATGCGTTAAAATGACCCACCGCCTCTTCTGCAGAAGCATGCCAGAGATTTTCCCATGCTGAATTGGCATATTGCAAAATACCATCAAGCGAAAAGACCTGAACAGCAACAGGAACAATGTCAAAAATTTTAAGCAGAGGCTTTATCTGTCCAAGTGGAAATTCATCGTCTTCTGACATTTATTGATTCTATCAAAATAAAGCCCACTGTGTATCCTTTGCTGACTCATACAGCTTTTCGAATACGATCGACCGCAATGCAGCAGCATGTGCTGAGACTAAATCGTGCTTCTTGGCATCAGCAAAATTATCGAGGAATAAATCAAATGCATGGGGCTGTTTTGAAGGTAATTCAGCCAAAGGTTCATCACCTTTAGCTGATTCTACTAAGTTACTTTTGAAATAAAGTTGATTATTTGCAAAGTAAGCATGCCCCTGGGTTCCTCGAATTTCCCATTTAATAGGATCTGCAACATCCACCCAACCGGCAGTAATTGTCGCTAAAAGCCCATCATCAAACTGAAGAATACATTCCCCATATTCGTCACAATCTTGCCCATATTGGGCAACGGCCGTATCGATTACGGCCGTTCCTTTAACTGGCATTTTATCATTAAGCCACCACAACAAAATATCCAGAACATGTGTACCTAGATCCCCAAAGGCACCGACGCCAGCCACTTGCGGGTCAGTCATCCACAGCCATTCGGGTGTGAACCAATCATTGAGTGACCCACTATGACAATTACTCAAGCGAATGCGTGTGATTTTTCCAAATAACCCTTCAGCGATGGCCTCTTTTGCAAAAAGCATATCTGGAAATCCGCGCATAAAATAACCCGTTTGGAAAATAACACCCGCTTCTTGAATCGCTTTGGCCATTTTTAAGGAGTCAGCTGCACCCAAGCCAAGCGGTTTCTCAACAAACATGTCTTTTTTTGCATCACAAGCCGCAAGAACCAATGCTTCGTGGTGATTTGTTTCGGAACAAATGACGACACCCGTAATTTCATCGTCTTGCCAAATGGTATTGACATCAGAAACGGCCGTTGCGCCCAACTTATCCGCATTCATTTTGGCACGCTCAGCATCGTGATCCCACACAGATTTAACGCGTAAATCCGTTCGAGCGTTCATTGTTTTTACAAATCCAGGTGTATGAATGTGTGCACATCCAACCAAGGCTAAAGTTTTCATATCAGTTTCTTTTCGGCAGCTTATAAAACAATCTCGCGACCCATTTCTTGACTTCGATAAATGGCATCCAAAATGGTCATTACCTGAAGGGAGTGTTCAGCGGGAACAGGTGAAGGTGCACCATCAACTATCGCCTGAGCAAACTCAACACACTCTTGAGCATGAGGCTCAAGTTGATCGTTCGTTAAAGTTAATTGACGATTATAAATTTGCTTAGTGGCATTATTTGTTTGAAAAATTTCGCATTTTGGCCACAAACTGCCCCCCTCTTTCCCATAGAGCCACATTTGCATATCTTCACCGGTCGTACTGTGATGAAGCAACCAGGCCACTTCCAAAATTAAGGTGGCTCCATTTTCAAACCGGACAAAGGCAGCTGCCATCTCTTCCACATCATAAATTGACGGATCAATATCAGCCATATTCCATGTGCTAAATGCACCAGGCATATGTGCTAATTCAGTTCTGGATACACCGCTCACTGTGACAGGTTTTGGATTTCCCATCATCCATAAAGTCAAATCAAGGATGTGAACACCAATATCGATAGAAGCACCACCATACGCCTGCGCTTTACTCACAAATGCGGCTGTGTATGGTGTGAAGCTCCGTCTCAGCATCCAGCTTCTAGCATGATAAATTTCGCCTAAAACGCCTTGGTCGATTTCAGCTTTCAAGGCTTTCGATTTGCCAGAAAAACGAAAATGCTGAGCGGTCATAAGCATTTTGCCACTTGCATCACGCGCTTCTATCATTTTCTGTACTTCAGCAGGTGTAGGGGCAAGCGGTTTTTCACAGAGAACATGCTTACCTGCGTTGAGGGCCGCGATGGCGAGGTCTGCATGATATGAGTTTGGTACACAAATATCAATAATATCGATATCTGGATTGTTTATCAGCTCCTCTGTCGAGGTCGTTAAGGTCTGAATCCCATAACGCTCACCCCAATTTTTAACGGCCGTTTCGTTAATATCACAAGCGGCAATCATTTCGGTATGAGGAGATGCTTGCCATCCTGGCACATGAGTATGGGCAATGCCGCCTGTACCAATAAAACCAACTTTAAGCATTTTGGTCATTTTTGCTCCTTGAATTCAAATTTATTCAGAAATTTTTACTGGAATCCCACCTTGGCCAGCAGATGCTTTGATAGCATCCCAAAGTTTGGCCATACGTAGGCCAATTTCAGGGGGAGATGGATTTTCTATATCACCTGAGCGAACCGCCATAAACTGATCCCAAACACCTAGGGAATGTGGGACGGGAACGGCCGTCCAATCATCTTCACCGCGATATTTAATATCCAAATACTTACCCCAGACCCCTGTTCGAATCATGCCTTTAGTGCCAATCACTCGCACTTCTGAGTGACAGGAAGGAAAGGCTTCACCACACGCATTTAAAGTGACCAGTGGACCCGACTCTAGGCGCCCAATAACGACGCCATTGATGTCAACAGGGCGACCTCGATTATCAAGAAATGCAGAGACTTCGACAAATGGTTCTCCAGCTAAATCGCTAACTGTGTTTAGCAGATGGGCTCCCGTGTCAAACATAAAGCCCCCACCAGAAAGCTCAGGATTTTGACGCCATGATCCTTCGTGAGGCCCCAACCACTTTTGCCATACTTGGCCATTAATGGTTCGAATATCTCCAATGATGTCAGAGCGCAGCAATTTATCAGCAGTGCGAACCTGCATCGAAAGACTTCCCTGAAATGCAACGACTAAATGCTGACCGGTTTTATCTCTCGTTTCAATTAAACTGACAGCCTCATCAGCTGTCATGACCATTGGCTTTTCAAGCAGCACATCAATGCCGGCTTCTAAGCAGGCCTTAGCTTGATCGTGGTGGAACTTATGCGGTGTGATAATAAAAGCCGTATCAAGCTCGTCCCCATATGTATTTAATAGCTTGTCTAAGTCTTTAACATTTGGAGGTACGGGGCGATTATTTTCTTCAAAAACTTTGACCGTTTCCGCATACATTTCATCTGAGGGATCACTCACGACAGTAAAGTTCGTATCAGGGAAATGTTGCAAAATGGTTCGCAAGTGGTGCCGTGCCATGCCACCTACACCAATCATGAGGGCATTATTTCTCATGGATTCTCCTTCAATTTAATTTTTATGATGATGGGATATTGAAACTAATCCTCAAGTGAGCGTGCAGCCCAAAGTAAACCGCGGCGAGTGAGCTCTTTCGCCTCGGGTACATCAAAGTCAGATGCAACATGACCGAGCGAACTGTAGAAAACACGGCCGTTTCCAAAACGACGCTTCCAAACAACCGGTATCTCCACCCCATCAATCCAATCATGGTAGTCACCGCTAAACGTCGTGGTAGCGAGCACCTCATTGGAAGGATCAACGTGCATGTAATACTGTTCCGAATGCATCTTAAAGTCACTCAACCCCTTAACAATAGGGTCATCATGTTTCGTGATATTCACTTCATAATCAATAATGTTGCCTGGATGGGCTACCCATTGTCCCCCAACCATAAATTGATAATTGACGCTATCTCGAAATGCGTCTCCCATGCCGCCGTGCCAGCCTGCAAAGCCGGCACCTTCGTGCACAGCCTCAAGCAAGCCTTGCATTTGCGGATCACTAATCGTGCTCATTGTCACAACCTGAGTAATCACATCGTAGCTCATCATACGATCTCGTTGTGTATAAACATCGAGTGTGTTTTCAATATCAACTTGAAACCCTTCTTTCTCCATCAAAGGGGCAAAAATATGGACACACTGTTCAGGCTCATGCCCTTCCCAGCCTCCCCAGACCATAAGCGCTTTTTTCATAAACAAACTCCATAAATCGAGCAAAATTTTTAATAAAAACTACCTAATTGGTTACGAATCGATCTGTTATAAAGCCAGACCATCACAAGTATAAAAACGGTTGTAATGATCGTATTTTGGATAACCCACCCACTGGTAACAATAAATTCTGGAATGTTGAGATTGAAATAATAGTTGTAGGTAATCGTAAACGGAATCATGAGCACGCTCGTGATCCAAAACCCCCACACAGCCAAACGTCTTCTTCCTAACGTTAAGAAACACCATAAAAACATAAATATCAAAATGGCTATGCGAACAGAAAGCAACCAAGCAGGTATCCCGGCATCCCGTTGAACGGTAAATGCAAAAACGGCACTAACGCTTGAGTAGAAGAAGATAAACAACAAAAACCACAAAAAGTAGAGACCAAAGCCGGAAAATGGGGGTGGGTTATTCATACCAAATCAAATACCTAATGACCTCAGCCAACATTTATTCTTTTGAACTAATTGGTTCCAAAGATTCTTTAATATTGGGTGCTGAATTGATCCCTTTGACCTTCGTATTGCCACGGAAACGAACAAACTGCGCTCCTTTGAAGACAATATTCAAAATTTCCGGATTATAAAAATGGGCATACGTTTCGTGTCCAGGTCTGAAATAGAATATCTTTCCTCGACCGCGCGACCAAGTAGCACCACTCCGGAACACATCCCCCCCTTCAAACCAACTCACAAAAATCAATTCATCGGGATCAGGGATATCAAAATATTCCCCATACATTTCAGCTTTTTCAAGTTCAATATAGGCTCCAATCCCTTCTGTGATTGGGTGGCTAGGATTGACAACCCAAAGACGTTCACGCTCATCTGCTTCACGCCACGTCAGGCTACAGCTAGTCCCCATCATCCGCCTAAAAATCTTCGAATGATGGCCTGAGTGCAAAACAACAAGCCCCATGCCTTCAAGAATACGTTTTTGCAATTTATCGACAACAGCATCATCGACTTTATCGTGAGCTAGGTGCCCCCACCATATCAAGACATCTGTATCAGCAATGACTTCATCAGTGAGCCCATGTTCAGGCATTTCAAGAGTAACCGTGCGGACTTTGCCAACACCGTCTTGCTTTTCCATAAAGCTAGCAATGGCTCCATGGATGCCATCAGGGTAAATTCCGCCTACTTTTGGATCTTTTTTCTCATGAATAAATTCGTTGTAAATAGTTATATTCATTTGTGTCTCTTCTCGTTATTAATCAACCGCGCCATATTCTAATTCGGTTGACATTGGCAACGGCCGTTCACAGCTACTTTCAATCTTTATATGCTGCTCCTGTTCGGCTGCATCATGGAACGCATGCATCAAATCAAGCACATGATAGGCTAGTTCACCGTTTGCTCGATGAGAACGGCCGTTTGCAATACCCGCCGCCATATCTGCGAGACCTAAGCCTCGTGAGTTTTCATCATAAATATGGGTGTGTTCAACCTCAGCCCAATCTTCACCGGGCTTCTTCAACAACACTGACCCGCCAAAAATATTGGGGTCTGGCACGCTAATTGAGCCAGCAGTGCCATGAATTT
>JANQSK010000985.1 GCA_028284105.1 Anaerolineae bacterium | reverse complement strand
AACATCGTTTTGGCAGATAGGTTGGCAGCTTGTTTTATTGGGTATTGGGTTTGGGTTAATTACGGCCCCAATCGGAACGACCGTTATCAATGCTGCGCCAGACGATCAACGTGGCATTGCCTCAAGCCTTGTCATCGTGATGCGTTTAATTGGGATGAGTGTTGGGCTTTCGGGACTGACAGCATTTGGGCTGCGTCGCTTCAATATTCTAAGAACTCAAATTGAGCTTCCCGATTTGCCTCTGACCGACCCAACCTATCAACAAGCCATCGTCGATGGTTTAGTTCAAGTCACTGTTCAAGTTCTTACAGAGACGTTTTTAGTAACGGCCGTTGTTGGGATTGTGGCATTGTTAGTAGCATTCATGCTCAAAACAGAAGCGTAGTTTGTCATTGCTAACAAAATAACATCCACTCAAATTCACCAGCTCACTTCATCACCCATTCAAAATGCTCACCATCACATACAGCTAACTACCAGACCTCCAATTCAAAGTAGAACAATTTTGACCTTCATGCGGCGGCAATAAATAACGATATCCACTATCCAATTCTAATAACGCCAATTGACTTTCATTCAAACTATAAATCACCCATTCAAGATCATCAGACCAAATATCAAAATTAAAATCAACGCCGTCAATTTCATAAGTTTGAGATGTTCCAATATTGAACAGAGTCAACGCAAATGCATTCCCATTAAAGTTTGAATAATCCCCAAACATAAGCCAATCATCAAATAACGATGTAAACGTATCTGTGTCACCAACTCGTTTTGGTAGCTGTTGAACATCTGCAATGCCTGTATCAACATCAACGTCGAAAACAAACTCAACCCAGCCACGCTCTTCTGGTGATTGTCCCCGAGGTAAAAATCGAATATATGCAAGGGAATTATGCTCAAATGATGCAGAAAGGGATAGACCAGAAAGCTGTTGCTCCTCACTAATTTCAGTAATTTCACTATCTTTACTTGAGTAAAGTATCTGTGTTGTTGCCGTTTCTATATCGTACAAATTTAATTGCCATTGAATCAGAGTGTTATCTTCAACAAACTGCAAATAAATAATATGCCTATCTCCAAACCACTCAACTTGTTGCACATTTTCAGCAATTTGAGTACCTATTTGCGAAATGTCATTTGTTAGATAAACATCGCCTCCAAAAAATGTATGGCTTGGATGGAATTCACTGCTATTCCCATAGAACAAAATATTCTCTTTATTGGGAGAAAATTGATAAAAACTAAATTCACTTACAACCGAATGTTGGCACCCTTCATCCGTACAATTATTCAAATCAAAAATGACTGTTTCGCTTCTGCTAATTGAGTTGTCGTAATATTTCTGAACGATTAAGTTGGCCCCATTGTTAATCAATTCAGGTAAGTAAAAGCCGACATTCTCTTCTCCACTTGTTAAAGGCAGTAACCCTTCTTCACGCCAAAGGGAAATGGATCCAGTTCCATTGTTGTTGTTCGTAAAGGTACGAAAATTAACAACAAAGTGGTTACTATTTTTAACCGGTTGCAAAAATGTGATTGGAATTGTCCTATCTAGCGGATGACGCCACTTTTGTTCCCAATTTTCGTCAGGAAATGAATAGCTATAAATAGAGAGTTCAGGGCTTGGTGTGTTTGCCATACAGGAAAGATAGATGGATTCATTTGACAAAACACCTTGAAACGCCCTATTTGAATAAGAGGAGTTTTCGTAAACAAATCGAATAAGATCTGCTTCAAGATTTGATTCGTTCTGAATACGGAATAGCTCCTGATAAAGGGCATAAATCGGCTCATTTTCGTCTCTTTGCACAAGCGCTTCTGCCAATAACTTATTTGAAATCCCTAATTCATGCTCAACAAAAAGATGTTGTAAAAATCCAACCTGACGGTCTTCATGTGTCATCTCTTGACTATTCCAAACCACACGGAAATTACCCGAATCCCATCTGTTGAATAGGTGGGCATACTGTTCTGGAGTAAAAGGAAACGGCCGTATTCCCAGCTCACTTAACTGCTTATCAACAACCAATGAAAACAAGTTCTGATGTCGACAACAGTCATACCCTACCAAATCAACCATCGCATGGGTGATGATGATGTGGGCATAGCTATGTTGCTGCATTACTTTGGCTTCTTCAGATTGAGGAATACCTACCACAGTGGGGGTAGGCAATTGGAAAATCTGGAAATCTGTCTCGGATAAATTAAGACGAGGTTCATTCACGTTCTCAATTACATCAGGTGTCAACCGAACTTCCAATTGCCAATTTTCTTGACAATCAAATCCATATTCATCACACAGTTGCTCTAAATATTGATTGAT
>JANQSK010000600.1 GCA_028284105.1 Anaerolineae bacterium | reverse complement strand
TACTTTCAATCGCAATTGTAGCCCAGGTCATTGGTCATTTATCTGCCAATTTTGCTGTGCGTGTCTTTCCAGCAACTTTTGTTTCGATTCTGATTCAGTTATCCATCGTCATATCTGCTGTGATTGCATTTTTCTTTTTCAATGAGGTACCGACCATCTGGCATTGGATTGGCAGCATCATTATTGTGTTTGGGGTGTCAATCTTGGGGTTTGGTCGGCAGAAAAAAAGCGACTCAAGCACATAAGCCGCATTAATAAAATTTTACGTTTAATTCCCTCAAACAGGCTGAGAGACTAAACAGACCCCACCCATTTTTCTACAAAGCAGACATAAATTTGACCATCGCTTTGGTCACATCATTTGTCTTTTCTGTCATCATAAAATGGCCAGAATCTTCAATGGTTGCCATGGTGGCATTGGGGATATTTTCGGCCAAGAATTGGCTGTTTTTTAAGGGCATCATCTTGTCATCTGAGGCACCAACAACCAAGACCGGTACATCGATTTCACTTAAGCGATCCCGAACATCAAACTGGGAACAGGCATAAAAATCACCGTGCACCACTATGGGTTCAGTTCCCAACATGTGCTGAGTCGCCACTTCAGTAAAGTTTTCGGCCGCGTCTCTTGCCCATGAGAATTTCACAATCATATGGACCGTTTTCTCAAATTCATTAAGCAGCCCATCCAAAATCATATCTGTCACCGGCATGCGTGCCCCACCCCCAAACAGCGCCAAACCTGCCAGCCCTTCTGGTTTCATTAACCCGATAGTTTGGGCAATCGCGGCTCCCATTGAATGACCACCAATCACAAATTTTTTGATCTCTTTCGCTTTGATAAAGTCCAGAATATCTTGTGCATACCCTTCGACGCTATCACGACCTGGTGAGGCAGAACGGCCGTGTCCAGGCAAGTCGATCATGTAGATGGGAAAATCGGTCAACCAACGTTTCGTTTTGGGGTAACGAACATAGGTGTATTGTGACCACGCATAGGGCCACACTTGGATTCGACTGCCTGCACCATGCACCAAAATTAAAGCAGGTGCATCAGTATCGAGCACATTTTCTGAGTAGTTTATCTTTTGTCCATTGATGATTATTGTAGGCATGTCAGAAGTGTACCCTGAGGATAATTATCAGACAATGAAAAGCGAATTTGACAAAAATAAAATTTCATTTATGATTTTTTCATCATTTAAAAATATTTAAATATTCAAAAATAATTAATTATGCTTCAAGATGAGTTCCTTATTCAAGATCTAGATACGTTAAAGGCCATTTCCCACCCATTGAGACTGGACATGATTCGGTTGTTCAAAACACCTCAGACAGTTAAAGAAATTGCTGAGTTATTAGAAAAGCCCCCTACCAAGCTTTATTATCACGTCAATCTGCTTGAGAAACAGCAGATTCTTCAGGTCATCAAAACAAATGTCGTTTCGGGGATCATTGAAAAAACGTACCAAGTGTCGGCCAATCGCTTCAAAGTGGATGAGGCGCTTATCAGTGGTCCAAAACGGGACGCGGGCAATGTTGATGTGCTCGTTGGGGCCATTCTCGATTCAACCAAATCAGCACTAAAGCGATCCGTCTTGACCCAAGATTCAGACGCGACGTATCCTAACCACAATCTTCTCCACACCTATTATCGGTTGACTGAAGTCGAAGCAGAATCCTTTCTCATGCAGTTAGAAGTGCTAGAAGATGAGATGGCGCGCTTGTCTGAAGGTCGAAAAAATGAACCACATTTTAAAATGTACAATTTAACCACTCTCTTTTTTGAACTTGAAAATGAGCCATCCACTGATTCGGAGTAAATCGATGTCAAACTTATTGGATCAAATTAAAGCGTTATGTGACGAACACCAACTTCCCAGCCTGGCGGTCACTGTTTTTGATCAAGACAGAGTGCTTGATGAAGCCTGTTATGGGGTACGCAAACTTGGAGAAAGCATACCCATTACATTGGATGATTGGTTTCATATTGGCAGCAATGGGAAAGCCATGACAGCCACGATGATTGCTGAACTGGTTGAAAACGGCCGTTTACGTTACGAAAGCACCCCGCTTGACATTTTTCCAGAATGGACTGACCTTATCGATCCTGGCTATAAAGAAATCACCTTACTTCAACTACTTTCTCATCAAGCAGGACTCCCTCCCTTTGAAGAGGATGTTGAATTTAAATCACTGCCCGAATTTGAAGGAACAGCCGTTGATATTCGCCGCGAGTTCGCTTTACATATTTTGAAAAGTCCACCCATTCACACCCCAGGATCAGAATTTCGCTACTCCAATGCCAGTTTTAGTCTTGCCACAACAATGGCTGAAAAAGTAAGCCATGAAGCTTGGGAAAGCATGCTACACAGCAAAATTCTCAGGCCGCTCGATATAGTTGGCGGAGTGGGTTGGCCAGCTAAAGCAGATCCTCACCAGCCGTGGGGGCATATTCTGGTTGATGAAAAGATAGAGCCGCATGATCCAAATGACGAGTATCAGCTGGAGCCAATGATCGCACCAGCCGGTGATGTCTATGTGAAGTTTCGTGATTACACCAAATTTCTACAAATGAATCTAAACGCCTTGGCAGGTAAAAATCAGCATCTTAAGGCAGAAACGGTACAGTTTTTGCACACACCACACGGGCGTGCTGGGTCAGGTTGGGGACATCAAAAGATAGGGGACAAAACAGTAAGTGCCCATACAGGCAGTGCTGATACGTTTTTTGCCATTGCGCTGCTGAATGATGATGATAGTATGGCTATTAGTATGGTGACAAACATAACATGGGAAGTTGCTGAAAAGCCTTGTATCACCCTTTTAAAAGACCTGTTAGGCGTCTAAGATTTTTAAAGCTTTTTATTGAACGCTCAACTGACTTATTGAACCTACTTTTAGGAATTGATTATGGCTCGAATTGAATCGTTACTCTCGGCACGTCTTTTTCTTGTTCCTCAACTTGTTGAGGATCGCATCTACTTTATTAGCAACATAAACGGCCGTAATAGTCTCTACGCCATGAATTATGGGGGCAGTGTGCCTGAGCCCTTATTACCTCCCCACATTGCCCTACAAAATCCTCATTTGATGGGTGGCGCATCCTTCGTGGTCTTTCCAAAACTCAACCAAATCTTGGTCATGATCGATCAAGATGGTGATGAATCTTATAAGCCGATGCTGGTTTCAACGGACGGTGGCTATCCTGAGCCATTCGAAGGTGCGTTGTTTGACGGCTATAATGTCTCAATTGGTGGCCCTGATTTAGAAAGCAATCAACTGTTTTTGATTGCCCAATCTCAATCTGAACCTCTTGTGAAATCCTATCTTGCCAACTTAGAAAGTGGTGACATCGTTCAAATCAGTGAAGGCATGTACGGCATGATTCCGCAGGGAACCACCAAAAAGTACGATAAGTTTGTGCTAGCTGAGCAGTTTGGCATTGGGGATTCCGTTTTGTACATTCAAAGTTTGGGTGAAGCGTCACCGACCCACTTTTACGGAATCCCAGCCCAAGAACGCACCCCTGAAACAGAGGTGCCACAAACGGCCATTGGATCAATCGTTTTTGATGATGATGAATCGGGTATGTTTTTCACCAGTATTCTCTTTGATGACCAATTTAGTGTTGGGCACATGCCTTTTGATTCGGCAGAACCCTCTGCACTCTCCATTAATGGCTTAGTTCACGAGGGCCAAGGTGAATTAGAAAATTTAGAATCACTTGGAAACGGCCGTTATTTGCTCCACTACAACATTGATGGCTGTAGCTGGGTTTATGAAGCGACTATTGATCAAAGCGAGATGACTGTTACTGCCAATCATGTTTTGGTTGGACAAGGAACATTATCAAACGGTGTTCTAGAATCGATTCAGTATGAAAAAAATAGCGATCGGTATGCTATCTCATTCTCAACCGCAACCTCCCCCACTCAAATTTACACATTAGAAGGTGAAGACCGGAACAATCTCATACGACATACAAATGAACGATTACTCGGCATCTCTTCATCCAATTTGTCATCAGGCGAGGATTACTCTTATGAATCCTTTGATGGTTTGCGTATTTCGGCTCGTTTATACATGCCGGCTGAAGAGTTAGGGTTTGAGGGTAAACGGCCGTTAATTTACTACATCCACGGTGGCCCCCAAGGTCAAGAGCGTCCAGACTTTGCCTGGTTCTCAATGCCATTTATTCAATTCTTGACACTTAATGGGTTTGCTGTCTTTGTGCCTAACGTTCGCGGCAGCACCGGATACGGCTTTGCCTATATGAATCACGTCGTACGCGATTGGGGCGGCCAAGATCGACTCGATCACGTGCACGCTATGCAAGAAGTGCTTCCCAAAGATGATCGAATTGACACCGAACGCGCTGCCGTTGTGGGTCGTTCATACGGCGGTTATATGACGTTGACATTAGCTGGACGTCATCCAGAGCTATGGAAAGCAGCTATCGACATGTTTGGCCCCTATGATCTACTAACCTTTGCCTCACGAGTCCCTGAAACGTGGAAACCCTTTATAAAACTTCTGGTTGGTGACCCTGAAACTGAACAAGACTTCTTAACGGAACGCTCTCCAAAATCGTATATTCAACAATTGTCTTGCCCAATGCTGGTTGTGCAAGGTAAAAACGACCCTCGTGTGATTGAAAAAGAGTCGGCTGAACTAGTTGATATGCTTAATGACCTCGGGAAGGATGTCGACTATTTGATGTTTGAAGATGAAGGGCATGATGTGCTCAAGTATGAAAATCGTGTCACGGTTTACAATCGAATGACAGATTTCTTCAAGAAGCATTTATAAGTTCATTAAGCCAATCCCTTCACACCTAATGCTCAATCTTATAAACGGCCGTTATGAAAACGGCCGTTTTTTATTTCACACTTTTGCAGGGTAGAAAACTCAATCAGGAGTTCAAGAAATTAGGAGGGAATTTTTCTCTTAGCTGTTCCGCTTGTTGCAAATGGGGCAATAGCCAATGATCTGAGGGTAATTTTTCGGCCGCTTCAACGGCCGTTACCCACTCAAACGCATCATGTTCATCACTTACCGTAAATGGCACAGATTCATCATACGTACAGTGATAAACCACACCCAGTAATTCATTTTCAGGTACAGGCTCTCCACGATAAAAATGAACCGTGTCAATCATAAAGTCTAAAGTGACATCAACACCAAGCTCTTCTTGAACTTCTCGCAAAGCCGCTTCAGGAAAACCTTCCCCCTGATCAACACGCCCTGTGACACACTCCCAGCCTCCAGCACCAAAATCCTTCTTCGAGGATCGTCGAAGAAGTAAATATTTTTCACGTTTAGGTGACCAGATAATGGCAGAAATGCCAGCAATAAAACGACCTATCATTGTTTTAAAAATCCTCGAAGCCTTATTTGGGCATTGTCAGCACGCGCTCAAAGTAACCACCGACGACTTCGGCCATCTCAGCTATGGCATCTTCAGGCAGATCATCAATACCTGCCAAACGTTTTGCCAGCTGCTTTTTGAATTCGGTTTGCATTTGACGTTGAATTTGGATGCGCTGCGCTTGGGGAGAACCTGCTCCATGCATTGATTCAGTCAAATAGCCAACTGCATTTCGTCCAAGCGTCATATTTTCAATAAGACGCAGCACACGCATCCGATTCTCAGTTGGCACATCAGCTCGTCCTTTCAAATATTTTTCTAACAGCGGACCAATTTCACTGTGCCGATAATCTTGCTCTGAAGGCATCGTCACCATCATGCCGCCCGCTAAATCTTGGGCTAAACGGCCGATTTCATACGGCATTTTCGTGACGTGATGCTTACATACATTGGCAATCATATCGTCGCAAATGTATGCCCCTGATTTTGTTTGATGTGCTTGATAAGAGGATGCAATCCCCGTCGAGTAGATCGTTTCGTTCAGATGGGTCATCTCAACCAATTTATCTTTAATATGAGACGCTTTTTCCACGCCGTTATAATCAGCAATGGCCGCCGCTGCCCCAATTAACACATCTCCTACACCACTTTTACAAACATAGCTGCGACGATGATAGCATGTGAACCGCTCAACCTGCATGGCTGCAAATTCATATTCACCATCCATAAAAATCAGCTCATTGGGAATAAACACATCGTCAAAAATGACCATTGCTTCTTGCCCACCATATTGAGCATTACCAGCATCGATACTCCCACCCTCGAGCGCACGTGTATCACAGGATTGACGGCCGTATATGTACGTAATGCCTTCAGCATCCACCGGGATCGCCCCAATAATAGCAAAATCTTTATCATCAGGGCCCAATCGCAACGTGGGCATCACAATCATCCAATGTGAGTTAATACAGCCCGTTTGATGAGCTTTTGCCCCCGTAATATAGACTCCTTCATCTGTCCGACGCGAAATATGAACATACAGGTCAGGATCAGCTTGCTGATGCGGCGCTTTGCTGCGATCTCCTTTGACATCAGTCATAGCGCCACCAATCACGAAGTTTGCTTCCTGCATTCTTTTTAAAAACGACTTAAGCCGATCATGATAAGGCGTGCCGTGTGCTTCATCAATTTCATAGGTGGTTGAGTAAAGCGAATTTAAAGCATCCATCCCAACACAGCGCTGAAAACAGGTTCCAGTCAACTGTCCCAACCGTCGTTGCATTTTATTTTGCAAAACAAGCTCTTCAGGACTGGTGGCCACATGCAAAAAGCGATTGACTCTTTCGCCTGTAAAGGGAGACATGGCCGTTGCTAAATCGGGTCGACGTACAGCCAAATCGTATGTTTCAGCAATGGCATTGATAGACGGCCGTATCACAGGATGCTCGACAGGTTCTTCAACGAGTTCACCAAATAGATACACTTTCAAGCCACGACCCCGTAAACTTTCAATATATTCAGCACCGTTCGTGATCTTTTCTACTGTTTTTTCCATGTCGTTTTCCCTCGAAGAAGAATTTTTGATTTAGCTTGATCTTAGTTTTTTTGCAAATTCGGCCGTGGCTTTGCCAATTTCATGGGGAGAATCTTCCTGCACAAAATGTAAGCCTTTTACCGTGATTTCTTCTTGATTTGGCCAAGCGCGGCAAAATTCCCGTTGTGCTCCTGTTAAAATAATGCCTGGTTTCGCATTGATAAAGAGCTTTGGTAAAGAGGCATCCTCTGACAACCACACCGCATAATCAGACACAAATTGGTGAACATCGGCAGGCTCTCCTTCAAAAGGAATTTCACGAGGCCAAGTTAATGTTGGGCGTCTACGCTCTCCTGCTTCTTTAAATGGAGCTCGATAGACATTCATCTCTTCTTCTGTCATCTCTCGCATAATGCTTGCAGGTAAGATCCGCTCAACGAAGAAGTTCCGTTCCAACACAAGCTCTTCCCCTTTCGGTGAACGCATCCCTTGGAAGATACCACGAGCAGATTCAGGCCACTCATCAAAAGTGACAGGGCGAACAATAGATTCCATGTACACAATGCCCTGCACCTTTTCTCGGTTTAGATTTGCCCAATGAAAACCTAATCCCGACCCCCAATCATGAATAACGATGATCGCATTTTGCGTGACTCCAACTGCATCAAACCAAGCACTGAGATATTTAAAATGATCAACAAAGCGGTAGCTACCTTCTGGATTCTCATCCGATTGCCCCATGCCAACCAAATCAGGCGCTAAAATACGACCAAGCCCCTCACAATAGGGCATTATATTTCGCCATAGATAGCTTGAAGTTGGATTGCCATGAAGAAAGACAATAGGATCACCTTCACCTTCATCGATGTAAGCCATCTCAACGTCTAAAACTTTAATACGCTTTCTTTCAAAATTATCTTCTGCTGAAATTGATAAATCGCTCAAGATCCTTCTCCTTCTAGATGAATCAATAATTTCAGATATCTAAGTTGTTTATTGTGTATTTTGTGTTCTCTTAAATGGCCACCAGCTTGGCAGATTAATTCCATAGGTGCTTACTATCTGTGGATGGAATAGCCATGCGATTCCCAATAATGGCTGGAACAAAGGGAAAAAACCATAATCAATTCCAAACCATCGCCACACAGTTCGCCCTACAAGTTCAGGACTTATGATGCTCAAAATGCCAATAATAAATGTCATCAGTGTTTCAAAACCGAGCACATTAACTGATAACCACCAGGCCCATCGTTCACGATATTTAAATCCAAATGTAGCCAGAAAGTAACACAAAGCAGCGACTAAACTTAGAATTGGCGGGATAAGATCGACAACATCGGGTTTACAGCAAATTCGGTAGACAGAGCGGAAGCCCGTAGCTAGGGCCAATGTTGGGTAAGATACAGCTAAAATTTGTCCAGCCCGACGAATAAAATCGGACATATTGTTATTTTGATTTTCATCAGAAATGTTTTCATTTATCATATCTCAAGTTTTATCACCTTTGGTTTTACGGGCAAATGAATTAGGATATTGTCTTAGTATAAATTCAAGTAAAATATGGGGGATTTCCCATAATTGGCAATAAGACATTTTTGTATTAACAGAGTGCTTCTTTTGCCTTATACCCGCCAAAGTAAGCAAAGCATCATTTCCAACATCTAATCCTTATAAAACTTTTTCTCATTTTTAGGAGAATGACATGCCGCTTAATGAAAATACGGCCGTTTGGCAAGATCTCAAAGCTCATTACGAAGAGACCAAAAACGTGAATATGCGTGCGCAATTTGAAACAGACGCTGAACGGTTTAGCAAATATGCCCTCTTATTCAACGACATCCTTTTTGACTATTCCAAAAATCGCATCAATCGCACAACCAAAACCCTCTTGATTAAGCTCGCCCACGCCGCTGGCTTGAGCCAGAAGATTGAAGCCATGTTCACAGGCGAAAAAATTAACAACACCGAAGACCGGGCAGTATTGCACGTTGCTCTTCGTAATCGCTCAAATCGCCCCATCTATGTTGATGGCAAGAACGTGATGGATGATGTGAATCAAGTACTCACTCAAATGCGCACCTTTAGCGAATCTGTTCGCTCGGGTGAATGGAAAGGATACACCGGCAAAGCGATAACAGATATTGTCAATATCGGCATCGGCGGCTCAGATCTTGGGCCTAAAATGGTTGTTGAAGCCCTCAAACCATACGCCCAAGACGGTTTGAACTCCCATTTCGTCTCAAACGTCGATGGCACAGACATTGCCGAAACCCTCAAGCAGCTTAATCCCGAAACGACGCTCTTTCTAATTGCTTCAAAAACGTTTACCACCCAAGAGACAATGACCAATGCCGGCACAGCGCGGTCATGGCTATTAGAACAGGCTGAAGATGAAACGGCCGTTGCTAAGCACTTCGTCGCTCTATCTACGAATACAGAAAAGGTCACCGAATTCGGCATCGATCAGGCCAATATGTTCCAATTTTGGGATTGGGTCGGTGGAAGATACTCATTATGGTCCGCAATTGGTTTATCGATTGCCTTAGCAATTGGCATGGATAATTTTGAAGAGCTTCTTGCAGGGGCACATGAAGCAGATGAGCATTTTCGAAATACTGTTTTCGAGCAAAACATTCCCGTTCTCATGGCCTTACTGGGCATTTGGTATAACAATTTTTATGGCGCAGAATCTCACGCAATCTTGCCATATGACCAATATTTAAAATACTTTTCCGCTTATTTTCAACAGGGGGATATGGAAAGTAATGGTAAAGGCGTCACAAGAAAAGGAGAGACCGTTCCCTTTAACACAGGCCCGATTATTTGGGGACAGCCTGGCACCAATGGTCAACACGCGTTCTATCAGCTCATTCACCAAGGTAGCAAACTCATTCCCTGTGACTTTTTAGCGGCTGTACAATCACACAACGACATTGGTGAACATCACCCCATTCTTTTATCGAACTTTTTAGCCCAAACCGAAGCGCTCATGAAAGGACGCACCACGGATGAGGCAGCGGCAGAATTAACAGCCCAAGGCATCCAAGGAGAACAGCTTCAACTAATAGCCAAAGCAAAGACATTCTCAGGCAATCGCCCCACAAACTCTTTTCTTTATAAACAGCTAACTCCCCGCACACTTGGTACGCTTGTTGCCTTTTATGAACACAAAATTTTCACCCAAGGCATCATATGGAACATCAACTCCTTTGATCAAATGGGCGTTGAATTAGGCAAGATTCTCGCAAAGAACATTTTGCCGGAGCTTCGTGACAATGAGCCTGTTCAATCCCATGATAGTTCAACCAATGGATTGATTAATTTTTACAAGCAAACACGCTCAAAATAGATTTGCTTTGCAATGGTGGATATTCTTTTACCCACCATTGCCATCTCATCGTTTATCAAATCACCCATTAGAAAGCAACAATTTAAGAATATTCAGCTTGAATAAGGCTCTACATTCTAGGAAACGGAACGAAATCGTTTGAAATAGATTTTGGTTAAAGCTTTTCGTTTCCTCAAGGTTCGGAAATTTGTTTGGTGATTTTTTTGAAATCCATTTTCCGAGCAGTTATTCGGGAGCCAATCGTTTACTGTCATTTTCGTTAGATCACCTTGTCTAACTGCCATCAACGGTCGGCATTATTACTTTTCATTGCGATTCGGTCTTTGTATCGCTAAAATTAACGACGGAAGATAAGTTGCAAGCATGCAAAGGCAGAAAATAGGAGAATAGGAGCATGACACTGACCAAACATGGTCCAGTCGGCGGCGACGGTGGACTGGAAATTGGAGACTATGCTGTCCCCACCGGTTTTAAAATTAAAGAAATACACCT
>JANQSK010000971.1 GCA_028284105.1 Anaerolineae bacterium | reverse complement strand
GATGAGTCGCAGCACTCGCTATGCCAGTGACCTGGCAAAAGCGTTCAAGATACCCATCATTCACGTCAATGCAGATGATCCTGAGGCCTGTGTCGAAGCAGCACGCATTGCGATTGCTTATCGTCAAAAATTCCAAGAGGATTTCTTGATTGATCTCGTGGGTTATCGTCGTTATGGTCATAATGAAGGGGATGAGCCTCGATTTACTCAACCATGGGTATATGAAAAAATCGATAAACATCCCACAGTTCGCCAACTTTGGGCGAAGAAGTTGGTAGACGATGGCATCATCGATGAGTCTGTTCCCGCAAGCTTAGTCAAAACGCAAATGGACAAGCTTCATGAAACGTATGAATCCTTGAAGATCGAAGAAATTGCAGAAGGGCTTGAACCTCAACGTGAACTTCCTCCGGTGGGTGCGGCACGAACTTTAAAAACGGCCGTTCCTGCAAAACAGCTCCGAGATTTAAATAATGCCCTGTTAAAAGTGCCAGACGGGTTCCAAGCAAATAACAAAATTTTACGTGGCATCAAGCGGCGAGAAAAAGAGTTCACAAAAACGAATGGCAAAGTGATGGTGGATTGGGCAACGGCAGAAGCATTGGCATTAGCCTCCATTCTTGCTGAAGGCACCTCAATTCGATTTACAGGGGAAGACGTCGAACGTGGCACATTTAGCCATCGCCATGCGGTCTTGCGAAGCGTTGGGGAAGGCAAGGTGTATGTGCCCTTGCAGAGCATACCCCAAGCCAGAGCTGCGTTTGAAATTCGGAATAGTCCTTTAACAGAAAATGCTGCAGTCGGCTTTGAATATGGATACAACATTCAAGCACCAGAGCGATTAGTCATTTGGGAAGCGCAATATGGGGACTTTATCAATGGGGCACAGGCAACGATTGATGAATTTCTTGTGTCTGGCTACGCAAAATGGGAGCAAACCCCATCCTTAGTAATGCTTTTGCCTCATGGTCATGAAGGGGCCGGGCCTGATCACTCCTCTGCCCGCCCTGAACGATTTTTACAGCTGGCAGCAAAAACAAATATGCGTGTTGTGTATCCAACGACGGCTGCTCAATATTTCCACTTATTGCGTCGCCAAGCAGGCTTACTTACAACCGATCCGCTTCCTTTAATTGTAATGTCACCAAAAAGCTTGCTTCGCCACCCATTGACTTCTTCGAAGCTGACGGAATTTTCGGCAGGAAGATGGCAACCAGTCATTGATGACGCAAAGGCCAGTAAGTCTCGTGACAGTATTCGACGCCTTGTACTCTGTAGCGGTAAAGTATATATCGATTTGCTAGCTGTTCAAGAACAACAAGAAAAATTAGAAGTAGCCATTGTGCGTGTTGAGCAGCTTTATAAATTGCCAGAGGATGAAATACGAGCTGTCATTGACAGTTATCCCAATATTGATGAAGTAATCTGGTTACAAGAAGAACCAGCCAATATGGGGGCCTGGTGGTATATACGGCCGTATCTCGAAGAGATATTAGATGGCCAATACCCACTTCGCTACATTGGACGTCCTCGACGAGCGAGCCCTGCAGAAGGCTCATCTTCCTGGCACAAACGGAATCAAGCAGCAATTACAGAATTTGCATTTCAGTTTGTGTAAATTTCAGGAAATATCTTGAACTATAGCAGCCAACAAATGTGAAATTTACCGGTGAAAACCATAAATAAGTTAATCCTTTTTCAAGATACTTTTTAGTTTTCACAGAATAAGCAACAACAGTAAGTATAGAACGACACGGAGAGTTATTAATGAGTGTAAAAATCCTCGTACCGGAAATGGGCGAGTCAGTTGTCGAAGCAACAGTGGGTGAGTGGCTCAAAAATGTTGGAGACACCATAACGGTTGGTGAGATCTTAGTTGAATTAGAGACGGATAAGGTTGATGTTGAAGTAGGGGCTGAAAGCGCTGGTGTTCTTACTAAAATTCTGCATCAATCGGGTGATGATGTATCGGTTGGTGATGTTTTGGCTGAGATTGACCCTTCAGGCAATGGGGCTGTTCAATCAGAAGCACCTGTAGCTGAAACGGCCGTATCTACCCTACCACCAGCGGCTCCTGCTGCTGACCCTCAACCGGATGTTACAGCAACGCCTGTAGCCATGCGGATGGCAGAAGCGGAAGGGGTAAATGTGGCTGCTGTTGAGGGAACGGGTCCAAAAGGACGTGTTACCAAGCAAGATGTAGCGGGTCATTTAAATCAGAAAACGGCCGTATCACCACCACCTCCCGCGCCCACACCGGCACCCCCCTCAAATATTCCAAGCTTCCTTTTCCCACCACAGACCGACCGGGAAGAGGCAATAAAAATGTCACGACGTCGGCGAACGATTGCAAAACGGCTTGTTGAAGCTCAACAAACCGCAGCAATGCTCACGACATTCAATGAAATCGATATGAGCAATGTCATGTCATTGCGTAAACGGCGTCAAGAAGCTTTTATGAACCAATTTGGCATCAAAGTAGGGTATACCTCTTTCTTCGTTAAGGCCGTGATTGGCGCATTGAAAGCATTTCCAAGATTAAATGCGGAAATTGCTGGGGATGAAATGATCCTCAAGCATTATTATGACATTGGCATTGCTGTAGGCGCAGAAGAGGGACTCGTGGTGCCTGTACTACGTGATGCTGATCGTCTGAATTTTGCAGAAATCGAGAAAGAAGTGAAAGCATACGCTCAGAAATCACGTGAGGGGACTTTGACGATTGAAGATCTGCGAGGTGGCACATTCACTATCACCAATGGTGGTGTATTTGGCTCTATGTTGAGCACACCAATATTGAATCCACCACAAGTTGGGATTTTGGGGCTGCACAATATCGTTGAACGACCTGTTGCCATTAATGGCGAAGTTCATATTCGCCCCATCATGTACGCCGCCTTGACATACGATCATCGTATTGTAGACGGCCGTGAAGCTGTGCAGTTTTTAGTTAAAGTTAAGCAGCTCATTGAGGATCCAGAACAGCTACTTTTAGAAGGGTAAACTTCTAGATAATCACGATATACAGAAAGCCTCCTAAGATTCTTGGGAGGCTTTTTTGATCGTAATCTAGACCGTAATGAAAAATTAAGCCCTTTTGTAAGACCCAATATCTAAATTACTTCTTAAGTAACGAGATTGCATAACAAATCGCTAACTTTAAAAAAAAATTTTAATCAAGTGACTTTTCTATCGATATTCCGTCTAATGATGGACTAACGCTCTATAGTCATAAACAAGTTTATTGGTAAATTATTTAAGGAACTGTTTTTTTATCTAATGTAACGGATTATCAAACAGTTGGGATGAACATCACTGTGAACAACATCATCATATCTCAAGAAGTAACCTTTCAAAACGAAAAATCCGAAAAGAGTAACATAAGCTATTATTTCTGGAAACGATTTCTTGATTTGTGTATCGTTATACCGTCTTTGGTTTTTCTTGGACCATTAATGCTTGGTTTAGCATTGATGATTCGATTAGACAGCGAAGGGCCAGCTATTTTTGTACAAGAACGTGTAGGTGCAAAACGAATTTACAAAAACGGCCGTTGGGTATGGCAAACCGTTACATTTCCAATTTATAAATATCGCACGATGCGTGTGAATGCCGGATCAAAACTTCATCAAGAATACATCGCAGCTTACATCGAAGGTGATGAGGAAAAGATGGCAAAAATACGTGGGGAACAAAATAACACCTTTAAAATGACTAAGGACCCTCGCGTAACTAAGGTTGGTAAAGTTTTACGTAAACTCAGTTTAGACGAATTGCCACAGCTCTTTAATGTGCTGCGTGGTGAAATGAGTCTCGTTGGACCTCGCCCTCCTATTCCTTATGAAGTAGAACTTTACAAGCCATCACAAATGGCTCGTTTAGCTGCAACACCAGGCATGACAGGCTGGTGGCAAATCTCAGGTAGAGCCGCCACAAGCTTTCAAGAAATGGTGGACTTAGATGTTGAATACATCCAAAAATCATCGGTTTGGATGGATCTGAAAATTATTTTCTTAACCGTCCCAGCCGCAATAAACCAAAAAGGTGCTGGATAAAAGAGATGAAGGATAAACTCAGAATTGGTGCAATTGGCGGGGGCTATTGGGGTCCCAATTTAATTAGAAATTTTATTGAGATGCCAGAAGCAGAGCTGGTCGCCGTTGCAGATTTAGATGAAGGACGTTTAAATCATTTAAAAACACGATTCCCTCAAATCCAAATAACAACGCAGAATTACAAAGAATTTTTTGAAATGGATCTTGATGGCGTTGTTATCGCTACACCCCCGAATACACATTTTCCCATTGCCGCAGATTGTATGAATCATAAATTAAGCGTATTGGTTGAGAAACCATTGACGCTTAATAGTGAAGATGCACGCAATTTGATTTCCATTGCTGCCCAAAATAATGTTGTATTGATGGTTGGGCATACGTTCGAATATAACCCCGCTGTTCGCCAACTCAAAAACATGATTGATAGCGGAGAGCTTGGTGATATTTACTATATCGATGCTGTTCGAGCGAGTCTTGGTTTGTTCCAAACCAAAGCAAACGTTTTGTGGGATTTAGCTCCCCATGATATTTCCATTCTTCGTTACTTGTTAGGAACCGAACCCTATAAAGTGAATGTTCATTCTGCTGCTTGTGTTCAAGAAGGAATCCATGATGTTGCCTATGCTGCATTCCGATTCCCCAACAATGTGATGGCTCACATTCGCATGAGCTGGCTTGATCCAAGCAAAACTCGCAAAATCACAGTTGTGGGTAGCAAGAAGATGGTCATTTATGATGACGTTGAGAATCTCGAAAAGATTCGAATCTATGACAAAGGTGTGAAAGCCATTCGCCATACGGATACATTCGGTGAGTTTTCATTCGCTTATCATTATGGTGACGTTGTCATTCCTCACTTGCAAATGCAGGAACCTTTACGCGTTCAATGTTCTCACTTCTTAGAGTGCATTCGAGAAGGTAAAACACCTCAAACAGATGGTTACAATGGTTTGAGCGTTGTTAATATTCTCGAAGCAGCTCAAAAGTCACTTGAGCAAGATGGTGATGGGGTTGCGATTAGCAATATGATTGCTCAAGCCCCCGGCACAAACGGTAAAGTTTCAACTGATTAAAGTATAGAAAGTTATTACAGGCGGATATCATCATGATGTCCGCCTTTAAATTTTAAAATTCCCCCTTGTTTATCGAGAATGCATTCTGTTTGGTTAGCCAGAATGTTGCTCGCTCAAAGCCATTAAAAGGATGTGGACATGGCTATTCCATTTGTAGATCTAAAAACTCAATATCAATCAATTAAAGAAGAAGTTGATCCAGCAGTTTTGAAAGTAATGAACAACTGCAATTTTGTGTTGGGTCAAGAAGTTAAAGATTTTGAAAAAGCTTTCGCAGAATATTGTGAAGCCAAATTTTGTGTAGGCGTTGACTCTGGGTATTCAGCCTTAGAGCTGGCACTTCACGCACACGATATTGGCCCAGGTGATGAAGTCATCACCCAAGCAAATACATTCCAAGCAACTGCTTTGGCAATCCACTATGTTGGTGCCACCCCAGTGCTTGTAGATTGCAACCCAGATACCTATAACATCGATACAACTAAAATTGAAGCTGCCATTACGGATAAAACGGTGGCGATTATGCCTGTTCATTTGTATGGACAACCAGCTGATATGGACGCCATCAAGGCAATTGCTGAGAAGCATAATTTGAAAGTTATTGAAGACTCTGCTCAAGGGCATGGGGCACGCATCAATGGCAAGCGTGTTGGTGGTATGGGGCATGCTGCTGGTTTTAGCTTTTACCCCGGCAAAAACTTAGGTGCTTATGGTGATGGTGGTGCGGTTGTAACCAATGACGAAGCAATCGCAGAAAAAATCATCATGCTCCGTAACTTGGGTATGAAAGTCAAGTATCATCATGATATTAAAGGGTTCAACAATCGTTTAGACACGATGCAAGCGGCCGTTTTAGGCGTGAAATTGCCCCATTTAGATGGCTGGAATGCTGGACGTCGTCAAGCCGCGGCTTGGTACGAAGAAGGTCTGAAAGATACGGCCGTTGTTACCCCAATGACACCAGATCATATGGAATCTGTATTCCACCTTTACGTTATCCGAGTGCCAAGTATGCGCGAGGAATTTATGGAATATTTGGGTGAGAATGGTATTGCATCAGGTTTGCACTATCCAATTCCTATTCACTGCCAACCTTCGTTTAGCGAACTCGGTTACAAAGAAGGAGACTTCCCAATTACCGAAGCTTATTCACAACAAATCGTTTCATTACCAATGTTTGGTGAATTGACGAAAGAGCAAGTAGATTTTGTTTGTGACCATGTGAAGAAATTCAGCGATCAAAACTGGTAAAACTAGATAAGACTTAATGGGGCGAGGTGTTAGATATTCAATTATCTAATCCCTCGCCCTGAGTGTATTGTTAGTTGAGTATTGGATTAGTACAAGGAATAATAAATATTTTTTTATACCCCTCGTAATACGGCTTGAAAGTCGACTTTTCTAAAAATAGGGTAGATGTAAGCAGTTACGTCTCCCTATTGCTCGGGAGCACTCAGGAGTATCGATTCAACTGCAAAGAAAATATTGCGCTTCTATGTATGTAAATTTCACACGTATCTTGAAATGAAAATGATGGGAATGTGAAGTTTGCTCGGTGAAAACCAAAGTTCATCGATTTCTTTTTCAAGAAGC
>JANQSK010000970.1 GCA_028284105.1 Anaerolineae bacterium | reverse complement strand
TACTCCCTCGTTCCGCCCAAGAAGATGAAAGCCAAATTTCATTAAAGAACTTACTTGAAGAAAATGGTTTTGATCCGATTCAACACGAACAAATTCGCTCCGACTTAAAAAATGGGCGAATTGGGTTAGCCCAGAATCAGTTGCCGGTAAACACACAAATTGAAGATGTGCACTCCTCAGACTTGCAAGATGCCACCCACCCATTACCGCAAGAATTTATTGATAAGGGTATTGAAGCACTTAAATCAGGCCAAGTGGCTGTCGTTTCTTTGGCAGGTGGTGCAGGAAGTCGTTGGACAAAGGGGGCAGGTGTTGTTAAAGCATTAAATCCATTTGTCAAAATAAACGGCCGTCATCGCAATTTTGTTGAATTACATTTGGCTAAGAGCCGCCAAACAAATCAATCATTTGGCATTGAGTTACCCCACATATTTACAACAAGCTATCTCACTCATAAACCCCTGCTTGATTCCTTAGAGCATGAAAATCAATTTGGTTATCAAGGTCCCCTAATTTTGTCACGTGGCCGCTCTGTTGGCTTACGCATGATTCCAATGATTCGCGATTTGCGCTTTGCGTGGGAAGAACAACCCCAACAAGTACTTGATGCACAGGCACAAAAAATGCAGGAAAGTGTCCACACTGCTCTTATGAATTGGGCAAAATCTGCTGGTGAGGGGCAAGATTATGATGATAATTTACCAGCACAATGTCTTCACCCTGTTGGGCACTGGTTTGAAATTCCCAATATGCTTTTAAATGGCACATTAGCTCAATTGCTTAAAGAACGGCCTAATTTAACCACGCTCATGGTCCACAATATTGATACGGTTGGAGCAAATGTCGATCCAGCTATTTTAGGTGCCCATTTATCAAGTAATTCTGCAATTACAACTGAAGTCATTACTCGGGAGCTTGAAGATCGTGGGGGTGGATTAGCCCGTATCAACGGCCGTGTTCAGCTTATTGAAGGGCTGGCACTTCCTCATGAGGAAATTGAATTCAATTTAAGCTACTATAACTCCAGTACATCTTGGGTGGATATCGATCAATTTTTGACTTTATTTGGCTTAGACCGCCAAACTCTCAATAATCAGGAGTTGGTAGAAACGGCCGTTCGTCAATTAGCAGCAAGAATGCCTACCTATGTCACGTTAAAAGAGGTCAAAAAACGCTGGGGCAATGGGCAAGAAGATATATTCCCAATCACCCAATTTGAAAAATTGTGGGGAGACCTAACTGCACTACCCGAATTAAACTGTCACTTTATTGTCGTGCCACGCAAACGTGGCCAGCAAATCAAAGAAGTGGCGCAGCTTGATGGTTGGCTAAGAGATGGATCAGCTGACTATTTGGCTTCACTTTGTGCCTTTTGATTGATAAGATTACAACATACTAAATTAAATTTGATTCTGAAGCGACCTGATTAGCATTTACATCTTCTTGATGCCAATCGGGTCTTTTCATGAACTTATCTGGAGAATCTTGTGTTTGATCCCAAAAAAATGATTCGGCCAACAGTTGCCGAGATGAAACCATATACACCCATTCTGCCTTTTGAAGTCCTATCTCAAAAATTGGGTCGTGAACCTCATGAGATTATCAAATTAGACGCCAATGAAAATCCGTATGGTCCATCCCCCAAAGCATTAAAAGCCATGCAGTCTGGACAATTCTTTCACATTTATCCAGACCCAGAATCTAGGCAATTAAGAGAAATGATTGGTGAATACGCAGCCGTTTCTCCAGAGTATATTTTGGCGGGCATGGGGGCTGATGAACTCATAGACCTTGTGCTTCGGGCGGTCCTCTCACCAGGTGATGGCGTTATTGATTGCCCACCTACATTTGGCATGTATCCATTTTCAACGGCCGTTAATGATGGTCAATATATCGCTGTCCCTCGACTTAATGATTTTTCATTAGATGTCGATGGTATTGAAACGGCCGTTAAAAATCACCCCAACACAAAAGTCCTCTTTATCTGCTCCCCTAACAACCCCAATGGCTCAATCGTTTCAGATGAAACGCTTAAACGATTGCTCAATTTACCTGTATTGGTCGTTTTGGATGAAGCTTATATTGATTTTGCAGAAATCAATGGGCACACGAGTCATTTATCTTGGGTGCCGAATTACGAAAATTTGGTTGTTTTTCGCACCTTTAGCAAGCTGGCTGGATTGGCTGGATTGCGCGTCGGGTTTGGCGGTTTTCCTAAATGGCTTCTCCCTCATCTATGGAAAATCAAACAGCCTTATAACATTAATGTTGCGGCTGGGTTAGCAGCGTTAGGCGCACTTGAAGACGCAACTTGGCTTGCAGAAAAAACATCGCAAATCGTCGCAGAAAGAGACCGGCTTTTTGCCGAATTAGAGTCTATTTCGTATATGGCACCTTATCCATCTGAGTCAAATTTCATTTTGTGTGAGGTAAAAGCAGGAACAGCCGTTTCTTCTGCAAAGGAATTAAAATTGAGGCTTGAACAAGAAGGTATCCTTGTTCGATACTTTAGCAAGCCAAGGCTTGAATCTTGTATACGAATTAGCGTTGGACGCCCAGAGCAAACCGATGCGCTATTAGCTAAATTGCGTGAATTTGAACAATAGCTATTACTTAGGTGTGCAACATATGTGTCGCACACCTAAGTTCTTTATTTGGAAGAGTTCCGAATTTCCTCAAGGGTCACCCAGCGCTGCTCTTTGTGGCTCAAAATGGCTGCATCAAGCACACACTGCACGTCTAAGCCATCTTGAAAGTCAGGTTGTAACGACCGTTTATCTGCGATGGCATCAATAAACTCTCGCACCATAAAACCCTCTTGACGAAACATATCTTTATACGTTTCAATCACCACTTCACGGCGTGCATCTCCCCAAAACTCATCAGGAATTTCAAACTTTCGCGAAAAACCTTCTCCGTCTCTTGCCCCGGTCACCTCTTGCATATTTAACCAATCAATTTTGTTGCGCAACGTTCCCCCAGACCCATGGAAATCCATTTCATGCATTTGGAAAAATTCTGTATCCTCATAGGCAAGCGTCGTTGCATGAACCATGCCATGTGCACCATTTTTAAAGCGAATCATCACCATGGCGGTATCATCTGCAACCTCATACTGTTCCCCCTCTTTATTCAAAGAATCCCGCTCAACCATTTGCCCGAGCTGGCTAGAAACAGCATCGATTTCCCCATAAAACCAGATTGCTAAATGGAGAAAGTGTGATGCGATATCCCCTAATGCACCTGATCCCGCTTTCCCGACGTCAAAGCGCCAGTTATACCCCTCATTCACACGGCCGTATCCTGCATAGTATCGCATATGCAGGTGGTAAGGTTTTCCCAAAAACCCTTCATCAATGAGTTTTTTAACGTATCGCGTAGAGGGCATGTAACGGTATGTAAATGGCACGAGCGTAACGACGCCCTTCTCATCAGCCAAGCGTGTCATCTCTTCAGCAAGTTGATAATTGAGCGACAACGGCTTCTCACACAGGACATGCAGTCCGGCATGAATGGCCGCCATAGAAATATCGTAATGTGTATCATTAATCGTGGCGATGATAACAGCATCACAAGTGCCGCTCTGGATCAGTTCTTCATAATCCGTGAACACATTTGAAATATTCCAGCGTTCAGCAAATGCTTCAGCTCTTTCAAGACTTCGACCGCATACGGCCGTTACTTCAACTTTTT
>JANQSK010000956.1 GCA_028284105.1 Anaerolineae bacterium | reverse complement strand
GGCGGCACGGCTAGCTAAGGCGTCGGCGGTAATTTGTAGCCCTGGTGCAATGACACCCCCATGAAATGTGCCATCTTGGCTTAGTATTTCAAATTTGGTGGCGGTGCCCATATCAATAATGATGCTGGGGTGGGGAGCAGTGTGAAAAACGGCCGCTACATTTGCAATGCGATCAGTGCCAACGGCGCTTGGTTCATCAACATTGACTTTGATGCCTGTGTCAGCGGTGTGCGTCACAAACTTGGCCGTTAACTGCAGATATTTTTCACACACTTCAGCAAATATATTGGATAGATAGGGGACGACACTGGCAATGATGACATCCGTGATGCGATCATTGGGGGGCATTTCGCGAATCAACGCTTTTAAAACGATGCCATACTCGTCTACAGTTTGTTTTTGAGAAGTAGAAAGACGCCAATCGTGTTGCCAATTACGGCCGTTCCAGACGCCAAGTTTGATGTTTGTGTTTCCGATGTCAATGGTTAATAGCATGATAAGCGCTGATTTTAAATGCCCAACGGCATTCTCGCAATTTATGATGAGAGGGAGCCTAGAGAGATGTGTGCTTAGGGAAGGAAGAAGATGAGTGGTCAAGTAGAAATGCTATCTTGAGTACAGAGGAACTGTTCAAATTGCAGCTAGAGTAAGGTACTCTGTTTAAATGAATGACGGGTGTCATCAGTTAACATAAAAAGAGATTGTTAGAATATAAATTGAGAAAAATCCCTAAAAAAGGATGATGTTATGTGGAAAAAATCAATGTTGCTCCTGTTTTTGATTGTGGCTGTTGGATGCACCAATGGCGCCGCCGATGAAACGCTGGATGTGGATGATACGGCCGTTGCAGAAACTGACGCAGTCGGCCAAGAAACCGTTGAAGAGCCGGAGTCAGAACCGGCAAGTGAGCCAGAAGAACAACCCACATTGACGCCACCACCACTGCCTGAAGTGGAAGAAGAGGAACCAGAACCCGTTGAGGTACCAACAGAGCCACCTGCAGAAGAAGCTGCACCTGTTGAAGAGCCCACGGAAGAACCTGCGGTTGAAGTGGTGGCAGAGCCTGAGGTCGTGCAACCAACTGTAGAGAGTCGCTCATTTACGGCCTCTGATGGATTAGAAATTCAAACAACCTATGCCACCCCCGGTGGGGAAGCGCCATTTCCGGGCATTATTCTCTTGCATATGCTGGGGAGCAATCGCCAAATTTGGGAAAGCACCGGGATGATTGATGCCCTTCGTCTGCAAGGGTATGCGGTGCTGGCGATTGATATGCGTGGTCATGGTGAAACGGGCGGCGATCGAGATTGGGCGTTGGCACGCGAAGATTTCTCGATGATTTATGATCAATTTGTGATGTTCCCCGAGGTTGATGCGGCAAAAACGGCCGTTATTGGGGGCAGCATCGGATCAAACATGTCGCTGGCCTTAGGTGTTGATCGGCCTCAAATACAAACGGCCATTTTGCTTTCACCCGGTCTTGATTATCGTGGCGTTACAACAGATGACCTTATCGTGCAGTATGAAGATCGCCCCATTTTGATTGTGGCAAGCGAAGAAGACGGCTACTCGGCTGATTCATCTCGCACTTTGTTTGAAACGGCCGTTAATGCAGAATTGGAGATTTTTAATGGTGCGGGGCACGGCACGACGATGCTTTCCAATGAGCCATTTTTAGAAGAGTTGATTGTGAATTGGTTGACTGACGCATTTGGCTAAGTAATCTGAGTTTGAGAAGTGCCATTTTGAACGGGTTAAAAGATTCCCTGAGCAATAACACTCGTTACGATGGGAAATCGCTGTGACTTATGCCAATAAAATCTCTATTAGAATAAGTTACAGCGATCTTTCGACTTCGCTAACCACGCTTACAATTGCAAAGGGGATGTGGTCGCTTCGCTCAAGATGACACGTCGAAGTGTTTGAAATGGCCGATTGTGTTTAGGAGTTATTTGATCGGTTTATACCAAATGGTCTCGTATGGTTTGAGCGCTGTGTTGCTTTGGACGTTTTCGCTAGTTAGTAGGTTTTTGCCCTTTGAGGGGAGGGTGAGTGACACGGAATCAGCAGACACATTATGCAGACAAACGGCCGTTTCCTCATCAGTCCCTCGTTGAATGGCAAACACGGCTGGATGCAAGTTCAAGATCGCCTGTGGTGCATTGGGGTGAAAAGCGGCCGTTGATTTTCGTGCTTTTAATAAGGCCGAATAGCCCGAGAAGACGGCTTGTCGTATTCCATCTTGCAGCTCAGATTCTAACGTGGGTTTATCTAGCTTTTCGCGATTGATTGTGCGATTGTGGCCCGTGATATTGACTCCTTCAAACCAGCTTTGTGATCCGAACAATGAATGAAAATAGATACCGGGAACACCAGGTAAGGCAAGCATAATGGCTTGAGACGTTAGAAAACGCTTGACGCAGGTCGATTCATCTTCCTCGATGGCCGGGGTTTTGAGCGCATCAAAGTAGTTCATATTGAGCTCATAGGCCGCATGGGAGCCGTCGCTGTTCGTTTTATAAGAGACATAGCCACCCAAAGCTTCAATTCGTTCTGCCATTTGCTGAATTTCTTCATCAGGCAATATGCCTCGAGCCGGCGTGACTCCAACCCCATCATGTGAGGCGCAGAAGTTAAAGAAGGTGGTCGTGTCTGATGGTGTGGTGAGTTCTGCAGCCCATTTTCCTAAGATAGTGGCGTTTCCCGTGTGAAAGGCGTGCAGCGTGAGTGGGGGGAGGGAGAAGTTGTACACCATTTGGGCTTCATTACGGCCGTTTCCAAAGTAGCTGATATTCTCTTCATGAGGCACATTGGTTTCGGTAACAAGGGCTGTGCTTGGTGACACTTCTTCAATAACCAACCGCATAAGCTGAATAATTGCGTGCGTCTGCGGGAGGTGTAAACAGCGCGTGCCAATTTCCTTCCACATAAACCCAATGGCATCAAGTCGAATCAGATCAGCCCCGTTTTGAATGTAGATCAATAAAATCCGCAAAATCTCAAGCAAAAGATCAACGGATGCATAGTTGAGATCAATTTGGTCGGCGGAGAAGGTGGTCCACACGTGTTTGAGCCCGCTCGGTGTTTGGGCAGGAGTAAGTAAAGGTAAGGTGCGTGGTCGAAATACGGCCGTTAAATCTTCTGACGGATCGACAACCGTGAAATAATCCGTGTATGGTGACTTATCACATAGAAAAGCTTGATACCAATCAGACTGCTGTGATATGTGATTGATGACGGCATCAAACATCAGCTTGAAATCTTGACGTAAATTGCGTACATCGTCCCAATCCCCTAAATTAGGATTGACTTGCGCATAGTCAATGACTGAGAAGCCATCGTCGGAAGAGTACGGATAAAAGGGCAAGATGTGGACTGTATTGATGATCTCGCTGATATGTGCTTTGAGGAATTGGTGCAGGCTTTTTAACGGCCGTTCTCCAGCCTCTGAAACCATGTCTCCATACGTGATTAAAATGGCATCTTGCTCATCAAAAAAAGTGCTTTTAGAGGTGGTGTCAGATTTGAACTCGGCAATAAGTTGCTCGATTCTCTTGACGATGGCTTGAGAGTGTGTCTCTCCATAAACAAAGGAAACCAAATCAGAAATTGTGTGCATAATGTCGTGATTTTTATGTAATTTCACAAAATATTTTGAAATAATGTGATTGAAAAAGTTTTCTAAAAAAGCTGCCATACAAAGGCTGTCAATCACTGAGTAAATCACAATATTTGAAGCTGGTTTTTGTGATTTACCAAAATCGTTCAGGTATGTGAAATTGATTTAATGAATGTTGTAAACAAAAAGCCACAGATGAGACAAAAAATGTTTATCTGTTTCATCTGTGGCAATTGGATCATATCTATTATTTTGAATCAAACGAGGCTACAGGGCCGCGACCACATAATCAAAAATACGTCGCTTAATGCGAAGCTGATTTAATTGTGCCCCGACATCCACAATCGTTGGATCGGGATCGTAGAGATAGCTATGGGGTACATCCGCACCATTTTGGATTTTTAATTTGGCAAGGTGAATAGACAGCAGATATTCAAGTCGCTCACGTTGATAAGCGAAGGTTTGCCACTGCAATTTATAATCACCTGGTTGATGAACTAATTCCTCATCAATTGCTGCGATTTTGCTTTCTAAATCAGCCACTTTTTCTTTAAGGAGCGCCAAAGCAGAAGCGTGAGGTCTGCTTTTATTGGGTCCAACGCGCCACTTTTGGGGATTAATCCAGGTGATGCTCGCAGGTTTTTCTGCATTGAGGCTAATATCTTCCACCCCAAGTGAAACGATTTGCTTCGATGCAACAACGGCCGTTTCTTCTCCAGCTTGTCCAAATGGATTGAC
>JANQSK010000950.1 GCA_028284105.1 Anaerolineae bacterium | reverse complement strand
GCTTCTTGGAGCGGATGCAGTTCATCTTCAGTGCCAAGACCTTCGATGGTGGTGATTTCTAAACCACCAAGATGGGCAATGGGGAGCTGGCATGATGGCACATCTTGACCATTCACAAGCACTTTGCAGCTGTTGCACTGCTCTAAACCGCAGCCAAATTTGGGCCCTTTAAGATCGAGTTCATTTCGCAACACATAGAGCAATGGTGTTTCTTCTGGTGCCGTGACAGTGTATTTTTTATTATTGACTTGGAGGGTGATCATACATTGATTATATCGTAAGAAATGGGGATCTTCTTGATAAAAAACCTGCTGAATAACCCGTGTGAATTCTAGAATTTCGAATGGGGCTTCGACAGGCTTAGCCTACGTTTGTATTTGTATATTGTCGTAGAGAATATTTATATAATGGATAACTGCGTTTTGATATTTATGAAGCCGTTTATTTTCGTTTACCTAAAACCATTAATTGTGTTTAAATTGCCTGAATTAAGAAGTAAGAAAAGGAGGAAAAATGACCATTAAACATGATCCCGTTGATGTGGTTGTCATTGGGGCTGGCATGGGCGGGGCGGCCTTTTGCTATCAACTGTCTAGAAAAGCGCCCGGTCTAAAAACAGTCTGTCTGGAGCGGGGCGGATGGGTGTCACTGGATGAGATGCCAGTGACGCAAAAAACTTTCCAGCGACAGGCGCTTTCGAACTGGTCTCCTTCTCCCAATGTGAGAAAAACGGCCGTTTCTTCCTCCCCAACGGTTGATTATCCCATCGATGATGAAAATTCCGTCGTGAAACCTCTGATGTGGAATGCCGTTGGGGGGTCGACCATTGCTTGGGCTGCCCATTTTCCACGCTTGCACCCATCAGATTTCAAAACCAAGACCTTGGACGGCGTGGGGGATGATTGGCCGTTTACCTATTTCGATTTAGAACCCTACTATGATTTAAATGATGAAATGATGGGGGTATCGGGGTTAGCGGGAGATCCAGCTTATCCACCAAAAAAGAGCACCAGAATGCCGCCGCTCCCTTTAGGTAAGATGGGTGAAACGGCCGTTCAAGGGTTCAATAAACTCGGTTGGCATTGGTGGCCCGTGGATGCTGCCATAAATTCCGTGTCGAGAAACGGCCGTTCGGCTTGCAATCACTGTGGCCCCTGCCAGCAGGGATGTCACAATCACGCCAAAGCCTCGGTTGACCAAACCTACTGGCCGCTGGCGATTCAACAAGGTGTCGAGCTTCGCACTCATGCTATTGCCCAACAAATTCATCAAGAAAATGGGGTGGCAACGGCCGTTACCTATAAAGATGGAAACAACGAGATTCACTATCAACCGGCAAAATATATCGTCATCGCCTGTAACGGGATTGGCACGCCCCGTTTGATGCTGCAATCCCAAATTGGTGGCCCGATGGTGGGGAAGTGCTTGATGTTTCACCCCGTGGGCTACATTCGCGCCATTAGTGAGACTCCATTAGATGGACCATCTGGACCGATCGGGGCGTGTATTTATAGCCATGAATTCTACGAAACTGATCTTAGCCGAGGGTTTGTCAGAGGGGTTCAGCTACAGGTGACGCGAGAAAACCCCCTGTTGACCCAATCAACCTATCCTGAACCTGCTTGGGGGCGCGCCGCTCAAGAGCAACTGCGTGAAGAGTTCCATCATGCCTTTCGCATATTGACTATGATTGAAGATTTACCCGAAACACATAACCGGGTCGAACTGACTAATGAAATGGCGGATGATGGCTTGTTTGGGGTTAAGCTTAACTACACACTCTCTGAAAACTCCCAAAAGATGCTGGATTTTGGGATGGATATGGCTAAAACGGTGCTGAAAAACGCTGGCGTTCACAAAAGTGTCGATACGGTCCATGCACCAGGGACAGGGTGGCACCTTTTGGGGACGGCTCGAATGGGAACGAACCCACAAACGTCGGTTGTGAATGAACAGGGTCGATGCCACACGCATCCCAATGTGCTAGTGGTGGATGGATCAGTTATGCCCACAGTCGGGGCGGTCAACCCAGGTTCAACAATTGGGGCGTTGGCGCTCAAATTTGCCCATCAGCTAGCGAAGGAGATTCAAAGCGCATGACTTTCAAGAATGCTTTTTATCAAAAAGTGGTAGACACACTGCTGCCTGGACTCTCTGCTACCGAATCTCATTTAGCTGTTCCTAGCGCCTCTGAAGTTGATGTCGATCAACAGCTTGCCCTGCATGCTGAAGTGAATTCGTCCGTTCAATTGATTTTGCAAACGTTGTGTGACTTGGCTGGTGGGGAGGAACTATTTGTTGAGTTGAGCGAGGAAGCAATAACGGCCGTTATAACCCAATTTTCTGATGAAAATCCTAGTGAATTTCAAACCTTGCTTTTCATGATCAAGGCAGATTATTATGAGCACGAAACCATTCTGCAAGCCTTTGGCTGGCCATCCCATCCCCCTCAGCCTTCAGGTTATCCACTTTCCCCTCTTCTTGATGAGGTTTCTTTGGAAAACGTGAAGCAAAAAGGCTCTATTTGGCGTAAAACATCCTGAATTGAAAAGAGATTGGAGATTATATAAACCTCCAATCTCTGACCCCGGGTGGCCCAAACCAGAAAAATGAAAGACGTTATGCTGAATTAAACTCAACGCCTTTCATTTCCTTACTGTGTCTCAGTTCAATTTGAACTGAGACACAAGTCTGATGATTTATGGATGTACTGTGATATTGCCTTGGGTTAAGCTAGCTTCTACAACATTGTCGTAAATGATGGTGACAACGTTTGTGTGTTGGTCGCGTTGTTGAATTTGGATACGGAAGGTGTCGTTCGCGCCACCAAATCCGCCATCTGTTGACCAAACGGTGAACTCATAGTTGCCTGCACCGTTGATGGTGCCAAATCCGGTGAAGATTGAGGTCATACTGTGTCGGTCAACGACGAGCCAATCCAAGCTGGTAGAGACAAACGCGAATCCTTGAGCTGTAATTTTGAATTGTGCCATGCCGTCCGGTACATTTTTGTTTTTCTTATATCGGGCGCTAATTCCAAATCGTGCATCACCGCTCCAAAGTGGGTCTGCAATATAGGCCCCTGCTGGCGAGTTAAAGTGGCCGCTACCGGTTACATACCCTGCGCTTGGGTCATAGATGACAACAAATTCGTAGACATCCGCTGCCCCTGCGCCAAATGCATCGCTGATGGTTACGCTGACGGTGTACACGCCTGGGTCTGCATAGCTGTGAGATGCACTGGCTGAGTTAGCGCCTTGGTCTAAGGTCCCCGCTGTTTGGTTGCCATCACCCCAATCAAATACGGCCGTATGAGCGTCCCCATCGTCAGAATCAGTAAAGGTTGCAACTGCAGAAATAGGTTGGTCATTGATGTCTACAGGGTCAACTGCACTTGTTAATGAGACAACTACTGGGTCACAAGCGTCCCCTTGACCATCATTGTTTGTGTCTTCTTGACCGGGATTAGAGACAGCGCAATTGTCGGCATTGTCACCGATGCCATCGCTATCGTCATCGGCCCATTCCATTGAGTCAAAGGGGAAAGCATCATTCGTGTCGTCGACACCATCGTTATCATCGTCGGCGTCACAAGGATCCCCCATGGAGTCTCCATCAAAGTCCTCTTGGCCAGCATTGGCAATGGCTGGGCAATTGTCATCACCATCGGCTACGCCATCCCCATCAGCGTCGGCGATACCTGAGCCAACCTCTGCAAAAGCGATTCCAAAACCACCAGGTACTTGACCCGAAATTGTATTGGTGGCAATGTCAATTACCTCTGTATTGAAGCATCGCTGTACTGCTACATAGGCAGATTGCCCATCTGGGGATACTTGCACATCGCGAGACCAGGTGCCAGTCCCTTCATCTGCTGTACAGGTAAACTGAACGGTTGTCAAAAGGGTGTTGGTCGCTATATCAATGACTGAGGCGCTATTTTCTGAAAAGTTAGAGACATAGGCGCGACTGCCGTCTGGGGTAATATCAATCCCTTGTGGACCATCGCCCACAGGAATGCTCGTAACAACTGTATTGGTAGCGGTCGAGATGACAGAAACCGTATCATTTAAAAAGTTGGGGACGTACACATAGGCACTGTCTGGGGTAATGGCAAGTTTTTGTGGGTAGTTAAGGTCGGGAGAACTGATGGTGGTTATGATTGTGTTGGTGGCTGTGTCAATTACAGTCACTGTATTATCAATTTCACTTGACACATAAGCATATTGACCATTTGGGGTAACCTCAACACCAAAAGCGTAATTTCCTATATCGACGATGGTGACAATGGTGTTAGTGGCGGTGTCTATCACTGAAACCTCACCAGTCCAGCGCTCTGTGACATAGGCATAATCCCCACTGGGCGTCATGTCGATATCCATGACCTGATCATTGGGCCAAGTTCCCATGCTGATGGTATCAACAAGGGTGTTGGTGGCTGTTTCATGGACAGAGACCGTTGAATTCCCATTTTCAACGACATAAAGATATTCACCATCTGGGGTAATATCCATGAAGAGTGCATTGAGGGTCGGTAAGTATGCGTCTTGGGTTTGCGTGTTAAGATTATACGCACTCACCCCACCATAGCTTAAATAAACATAGGACGTCGTGCTTGAGGCTCCAGCTGACGATGCAGCAAAGCTCATGCCTGCGAGCAGGAACAGCAAGGCAGATAGGATAGTCAATACTTTCTTTTTACGTTTTGTTTGTGAATAAGGTTTTTGCAAGGTGTTCATTTTGTGTTTCCTCCTACGGAAATAAAAATACGGATACAATTTCACCTATCGTATAAACAAAGCGCTTCCAAAGCGCTTCCTCAGTTTTTCTATTGATTTTTAGAGTTGATTTTGGAAGCGCTCATGGGGATGAGGAAAAGAAAAACGGCCGTTTTATCATAGAAAACGGCCGTTACTGTTCTAAAAACTAATTTTAATCTAAGCGATATCTTCAGAGAACATGGGGTCTCCATATCCAAAGACTAATTCCACTTCTTTGCCTGATGGATCGATTGTGTTGTGTGAATTAAAGATCATTTTCCATTTATGGACATAATTTATTAGTTTGCCTCGACTTGGAGGATCAAGCTGCATTTCAGGAATTACATATGATTCGGCTTTGTAAAATATGGCATCATTTGACCGCTCTTGACTTGTCGATATTCCTCCTAGAAGATGTCCAACATTGCCTAATGCTAGATTTTTGGCTTTATGTTCCAAGCCTTCAACAGCTGCTCTATCAGTGGAGTGGCATGCACCAACGCTTAACCCTACATAATTGATAGCCGGGGGTCTTAGGTCTGCGGACATAGTTGTTGGATTTAAATTAAAGGTTGCCCTAACCACTAATTCATCTCCATCTTTAAATCCACCTAAATCAATGGGATGTGCTGGTGACCATACTGCAATCGTTGTACTACCGCGATACATATTCCCTCTGACCCCGCGTACAATGCCTGCTTCAGCCCCTACTAATGTAATTTCCCCTTGAGGTAAAGTTAAACTGTAATGTAACATTTTGTGTCTCCTAATGATTTGTGTTTTAAATAGTTTTGATATTGTTATAAAAATTTAATTCTTTATAGTTTTTCTGGACGAGATGGTTTCTTTGTTTTCGAATATCAATAGCCTCCTTATTTTCAAAATTGGAAGTTCCTATGTTTTGAAAATAACTTACTAAAAAAGCGCTTCCAAAACGCTTCCACGACCGTTTCTTGCACAAATGCAAGCCTAAAATTGGAAGCGCTTTTTTATAAAAGGGCACAGGATTTGGTTTGTTAGAATTATCAATTTTGAGGATATTGAAATAGCGCTTCCACAGCGCTTCCACAGCCGTTTACCCCAATGACGATTTCTTATGGCACGCTATAATCGCATTTGCGATTATTTCAGCTTACCTGGTTGAAACTAGAACTAACAAACAAGGATGGAACAGGAAATGAGTGATTACTATAATTTTCACGATTCAAAAAACTGGACTGGAAGGATTACGACTTTTAGCAAATCAATTGACTCTAATCTCAAATTATTGAGAGTCATCCTTTTAACCAAAGGGTCAACAATTATGGAGTTTAGTAAGCTGATGGGGAAGGGCTTATTAAAATTAAATGACACAGGATTGCCTAAAGATTTTAAAGACAATATGAAGTCCATTGACAATCTCAATGACGTCGCTAATGGATACTTGAAGCAATCAACTGAAAATTTAATACTAGCCAACGAGAAGGCACCAAATAATAAATTTTTAGAACGAACTCAGAACGCAATTGGAAATTTTTTCCAAGGGTTTAATCATGGAAGAAAAAACAGGAAGAAAGACAAACCCGCTCAAATTTCAAAGGGGAATGGGGATGGCGCGAATGATGAGGATGTTTATATTGAGTTATTACCATTCGAATTCGAAGAAACACAACTATATAATTTGCGAACGTTGAGCTTGAATCAAAAAACATTTGTTGAGGGAAAACTAAAGCTGAGTGTTGAAAGCGCATTGAAAAATGCGAATTCCGATGTGATTGCTCAAATTAGAAACTGCTTTCAGTATATCGCGACTGATATCGAGATAGTCCAACGTGCCATTGTGCAGCGCGTGCACGAAGTAGATGATGAAGGAAATTATGTGCCAAGTATGCAAGCGAGTGCGCTGCAAACCGCAGATATGCTAGCGCTTTTATCTTTAAAACCGTTTTCTCAACTCCTTCCTGAATCTGCAATCACCCCTATTACATTTTTTAGTCAAGAAACACATATTCGGAGCTTGCCCTATTGCGAAAATGTTGTGTTAATAGGCATTCGATATGATCAAGTACTTCATAATCTTGAGGCAGATGAGACGCCTCCACCATTTGAAATGTTAGCCATTCCTCACGAAATAGGTCATTATGTTTTTCAACGTGCCAACCTTGAAACCCGCCGTAATGACATTATTAAAATAGTTTCTGAGATATATAAGGATGAAGATTGGGATTTTACGAATGATCCGATAGATGATTCGGGTGGATTAACTTTCCAAGACTTGAGTGACAGTCTTCCACTTTCGATTGAAAATCAAAAACACCGAGATTGGTGCGAAGAAATTTTTTCGGATATTTGTGGTTGTATCGTGGCTGGGCCACTGGTTGCATTAAGCTTACTATCAATTTTGACGTCACGTTCCGACAACGACAATCAACAAGAAGAAGGTGAACATCCTACAGGCTCTTTACGGCCGTATATCTTAAAAGCAATTTTGGACGAACTTTATCCTAATACGGAATCAGAGAGTTCTGTGTCTAAAGACATAATTGATACTTGGGAAAATTCATCTGATTTAAAACCTAATAATAAGGATTCACAGTTAACATCAATTAAAAAGATTATCAGTGTATTTTCTCGAATATTAATCGGTGAAAATGAAACGCGTACCCATGCCATTTGGAGCTCTGCTCATTTCACAAATCTCAAAGAGTGTGTCGATGAATTAAAGAGTATAAAAACGCTCTCTGGCTTTACAGAACTTGAACCGGCTCATTTAACAAAAATTGCTCCTGAAGCTGCGGTTGAAATGGATAGCTTACTGTCTGATTGGATAAAGAAAGGGCCAGTAACGATTGGCGATCATGATTAACGCTTGATTTTATTTCGAGGCATCTTGGAGACGCTCTGTTAATCGGGAATCGTTTAACTCAAGATTGATTTGGCTAACAGCTTCTTTAGCTTTCAAGCTTTGTTCGATATCTCCCATTTCGTCATAAAGTTTGTATAAATAAAATTGGGAATGCGCCTGCTCATACAAGTCGCCTAGCTCAGTGAAAATGTCTAGTCCATCCTTAAGCAACGGCAGTGATTGTTCAAAATTTTGATCTGCTTGATTTAATAAACCAAGCTGGGTTTTGAGAAGGGCTTCCCAACGAAGACTTCCAATTTGTTTGAATTTTTCATGCGCTTCATATCCGAAATTCATTGCTTCTTTTCGGTTACCTTGCCGCTTATTTAAAATAAGTTGTTCATAAAGTACGGCCGCATATTCCGCTAAATTATCTTGTTGCTCTGCTATTTTTGTCGCTTCAATTAAATAAAGGGTTGCCTCTTCAAAATTTTTTGAAACCATGTTGACTCGTGCCAAGTTCCGCAAGGCCTCAATGTAACTTGAGGTAAAAGGTAAATCCTTTTGCAATTCGACGGATTCCTTTAAATATTTTTGGGCTGTTTCAAAGTCTCGGTGTTGCCTAATGTGACAAAGCGCCAGCAAATTCAAGTTCTTAGCGATACCTAACCGGTCTTTTTCGGCTTCAAATATCTTTTTGGATTCCGTACAAAGGGAAATGGCCTTTTGATCATTTGATTGTTCCATGTGAATACGGCCGTGTAAATATTTGCCTTGAGCAATACCTAACCCGTCTTCTAGAATCTCGTAATAATGTAATGCTGACTTAATATGAATATCGGCTGAACTATAATCACTTTGTTCGATCTCAATTTCACCTAATCTGGCTAGTGAACGGGCAAGGGCGGGTTGATCCTTGAGGGTCGTTGCGGCTGCAATTGCTACTGTTAGGCTCTCGCGCATATCTGAAAAGCGAATTTGTCGAAACCAGGGCTCATCAAGAACTTGCGTCATATCAAGAATAGCTTGCCATGCTCCCAATTCCTGTGCTTTAACAATAGAGGCTGAGAAGTTGAACCATTCAGTTTGAAGAGCAGGATAGTTGTTTTGGTGGGCGTGAGCGTACTGGTAAAAGTAATCCACAAACTTGAAATCAACTTCTGGCCTTTGTTCGGCCAATTTTTCAGCCGCAAACTGCCGAACAAGGCTGTGCATCAAATATCTGTTTTGTTCATGGAGCTGTTGTAGCAGTGATTTTTCACACAGGAGGTCGAGGTCGAATAGGTTGTTTTGGGCAATATATTCAGCAGCAACGGCCGTAAATGTGCTTGGAAAGACGGATAGCGCCGCTAAAATCTCTTGTTCTTCTTTGTCTAAGAGATCCCAAGATGTATCGAACACAGCGCGCATACTGCGGTGGCGAGGATCAATATCTCGCATTCGTGTGCTAAGAATATCAAGTGAGCGACCAAGCTCATCAATGATTTGATAAAGCGAGCGCCGCCGGACCCAGGCTGCTGCTAACCCAATGCCTAAAGGAGAACCACCTACCATTTCACAAATTTGCCGAATCTGAGGGAGGTTAACGGCCGTTACTTCAAAATCGTTGCGGGCCATCTTCCCTCTTTCAGCAAAGAGCCCTTCAGCCGCACTGATTTTATCTTCCCCAGTGGGCAAACCGGTTAAAAAGAGTGTGGATTCTGATTGAAAGTTTAGAGGCTCTCGAGATGTAGCTAATATAGCAATCTCAGGTGCCCGTTTGAGCCATTGGGGGATAAATATGACTTCTTCAAGCACTGGCTCACTATTGTCAAAAATAAGAAGCATTCGCTTATCACGCAAAATAGCAATGACTTGGTCGCCTGTGAGCTGCTTGTCATCCTGACCTAAACCTATGACTTCACCCACGGCAATCTTGATTTGCTCAGCTCCTCCATGAACGGCGTCAAGTGGAACAAACCAAACACCATCTGGGAAATTAGTCAAAACCTGTTGTCCAACTTCGGTGGCAAGACGAGTTTTGCCAATACCACCAGCGCCCACTAACGTGATAAGTCGATAATTGGGGTCAACAAGCCTTTCTAACAGTTGGGCTTTTTCAGCTTCACGACCAAAGAAGGGTGTTGTTTGCAAGGGAAGATTGTTGGGAAAGGATGAAGGATGAAGGCTGAAGGATGAAGGATGCCCTATACCCTCTTCTTTTATCCTTTTTGCGAGTTCGATGGTTTCATCTTCTGGCTCAACCCCAAGCTCTTCCCAAAGTATTTTTTCACAGAGTTCATATTGGGCGAGGGCGGCGTTGCGGTCGCCCAGGTGAACATGTGCCTGCATGAT
>JANQSK010000949.1 GCA_028284105.1 Anaerolineae bacterium | reverse complement strand
AAAGTTTGGATCTATCCACATAAATGCTTCGGACATGAACCAAAACAGGAGTAAGATAGCGACAGTAATGATGCTCCAAATTGGCGCACCAGTTACAGCTGAAGCATCACCAAATGTGACGGTTTTTCGCTCTGTTGTCCCAAAGCTAGACATGCCTAACCTGCTCATAATGGAGGCAGTTTGGCTTTTTTCAGAATTATTGATTGCAGGTGTATCAGCCATAATATTCTTCCTTAAACGACTTCGCCACGACGACCCATAATTTCTTCTTCCATTTCCCAAATCAATGAAAGAATTTCTTCTCGTTTATCGATAAATTCAGCAGATGTTTTTAGTTTACGCGGATCTTCAGTGAGTCCCATTTTTGCAAATGGCAATTCATATTCTTTTTCAATTCGACCGGGGCGCGGTGCCATCACAAATAGCTTGTCACCTAGAAAGAGAGCTTCCTCAACACTGTGGGTCACAAGAATGACCGTTTTCCCTGTTTCATTCCAAAGTTTTAGAATTAACCCCTGCATTTTTTCTCGAGTTAAGGCATCTAATGCACCAAGGGGTTCATCCATTAAAATGAGCTCTGGATCGTTGGCCAAGCAGCGGGCTAATGCCACACGCTGCTGCATCCCTCCAGATAGCTCGTAAACGGCTTTATCACCAAATCCCCCTAAACCCACAGTGCTTAAGAGATCATCAACAATCTTCTTGGTGTCCGAACTGGAACGGCCGTTCATCTTTGGGCCGAATCCCACGTTTTCAGCAACAGAAAGCCATTCAAAAAGAGCCCCTTGTTGAAAGACCATTCCGCGATCTTGCCCAGGACCATCGATTTCAGAACCTTGAAGTATTGCTTTGCCGCTCGTTGGGGCTAAAAAACCGGCCAATATATTTAGGAGTGTTGTTTTACCACAACCGGAGGGACCTAATAGCGTCAGAATTCGACCGCGATCAAGCGAAAATGAAACATCTTTAAGGGCTTCTACAGACCCACCATCAGGTAGCTTGTAAATCATCCCAATTTTGTCAGCGACCAAATTCTGCATCTTTATTCCTCTTCCAAATTCCTCTTCAAATTGAGTCTAAAGTGTAAGCTAGAAAGAGCAAAAAGTAAAAAGCGGAAGTGATGACCCACTTTTTACTTTTTGCATCGCTAAATCTTATTCAACGTCTTCCAAAAAGCTTGTGTCAATCAAGTCGTCATAGCTATCCAAAGCCATATCCAATTCACCTTGTGCAACAAAGAAATCTGCGACTTCTTTCACAAAGGTTTGAACTGTGCCACCAAGCCATGCTTCTGACAGCTGTTCTTCACTGGTTGGGAAGCTGAAGTTAGCCAAAACGCTGTTTGATGATTCAACATCCATACCAGCAGCTTGAGCAATCACATCTTCCTTAGCTGTTGGATCTGCTGCATAAGCATCATTTGCATCTTCAGTTACTTGCAAGAACCCGGTTACCAATGATGGATAGGTATTGGCAAAATCATCTGTTACAGAAATAACATCAAATACGAAAACGCCAATCGCTTCCATTTCAGCACCGGTCATCAAGATGTTCCCGTTTTCGAGCATACGCTGGAGGCCACCGCCCCAACCACAAGCCATCGCAACATCACCACGTTGTAATGCAGCTGCACCGTCTGCTGGTGCCAAGTCAATGAGTTCAAGCTGGCTGATATCTACACCCAAATGTTCCATTTCACGGAGCATTTTGTAGTGAGCAACGGTACCGATAGGGACAGCTACTTTTTGACCATGAAGATCAGTAGCATTATCAGCCGTGATACCTGCGCTTGTTGCAGCAACACAGTTGTCATTTTCTGAGTAAGATACTGCGATACCCACCATTTTAAGCGGCAATCCGGCGGTTACGGCATTTGCAAATGGGACCAACCCTTGTGAATACGCAATATGAACATCACCTGATGCCATTGCAGCTGACATCGCTGTTCCGGTATCAAAGGCTACCCAGTTTACTTTCACACCTAGAACTTCGTCGTAGGTTTCTTCAAGTTGCGCCACTTGGTTAGGTGTTGGCCATTCAAGGAAGTAAGCAACGGTGATTTCATCAGGAAGTTCTTCCATCATTTCTTCATCCATTGACTCATCCATCATGGCTTCTGCACCATCAATTTGTTCGAGGAAGCTGGTGTCAATTGTGCCATCATAGCTATCCAATGCCATATCCAGCTCACCTTGTTCAACGAAGAAGTCAGCCACTTCTTTTACAAATGTTTGAACGGTGCCACCAAACCAATCAGAGGAAAGTTGTTCATCTTTGGTTGGGAAGCTGAAGTTAGCCAATACGCCATTAGATGCTTCAACATCCATACCAGCTGCTTGTGCAATTACATCTTCTTTAGCTGAAGGGTCTTCAGCATAAGCAGCATTTGCATCTTCAGTGACTTGCAAGAAAGCAGTTACGAGATCAGGATGGCTATCAGCAAACTCATCAGTCACTGAAATCACATCAAACACTTTGATACCAATCGCTTCCATTTCAGCACCGGTCATCAAAATGTTTCCGTTTTCAAGCATACGTTGGAGGCCACCACCCCAACCGCAAGCCATTGCTACGTCGCCACGTTGTAATGCAGCTGCGCCGTCTGCTGGTGCCAAGTCAATGAGTTCAAGCTGGCTGATATCTACACCCAAGTGTTCCATTTCACGAAGCATTTTGTAGTGAGCAACAGTACCGATAGGGACAGCTACTTTTTGACCGTGGAGGTCGGTTGCGTTGTCAGCCGTGATTTCGGCACTTGTAGCGGCAACACAGTTGTCATTTTCTGCATAAGAAACAGCAACACCTACCATGCGAATTGGCAAACCTGCTGTTACTGCATTTGCAAATGGAACCAAACCTTGAGAGTAAGCAATTTGAACATCACCTGATGCCATCGCAGCAGACATCGCTGTTCCGGTATCGAAGGCTACCCAGTTTACTTTCACACCTAAAACTTCATCGTAGGTTTCTTCAAGTTGTGCTACTTGGTTAGGTGTTGGCCATTCGAGGAAATATGCAACCGTAATTTCGTCGATTTCATCCATGGCCTCATCGTCCATCTCTTCGTCATCCATGACTTCATCATCGGCTGCTTCGCTACCTGAATCCGCAGCGGGCTCATCGCTACTTGAATCGCCGGCGTCTTCAGCATCTCCGGAGGAACAAGCCACCATCAATGCTAAAAGAATCAACAGTAATAAATACAATTTTCTACTCATGTCTCTTCTCCTTAATGTGAAACATAAAAAACAAAACCCCGATCAATTAATGATCAGGGCTCTTGAAAACAAAATGGAAGCACAAGGATGTGCCACATAGTGACAATTTTTGTGGTTTAGGTATATAGATTGGGAAAAAACGGCCGTTTTATTAGGATCCATTCTCTTTATATTTCCTCAACTTCTCCATCGAGAATCATAAATGCAAATTGGCATGATGACAAGTGCCAATTAACTCAATATAATAGGAACCAATTCTAATGTTGACGAGAAGATTATGGCTAAACTAATTACTCATTTTCATTTTAGTGGTTTAACTCTAAACAAAACCGACAAGACCCCTTTACACCGACAGCTTTATGAATACATCCGACTAAGAATATTGCAGGGTCAAATCAAACCGGATACACGGCTTCCCCCAACCCGCACACTCGCCAAAGAGCTCAATATCTCTCGCAACACCGTGATGAATGCTTATAAACAGCTCATAGCAGAAGGGTATCTTGAAACAAACATGGGGGCAGACACACGTGTCACCCACACATTGCCTGAATCGACGCTCCATGTCGAACAATCAGAGTCTCTGCAGTTACCATCCCACCTTTCTAAATTTGCAGAGCAACCAACCAACCTATCCAATCAAGGTCATTTAATTGTCGATCTTCCATATCCCTACTGGGATCGAACAGGGTCACGGCCGTTTTCGTCCTCACAACCAGGGGTTGATGCTTTCCCCAAAAAGGTGTGGGAAAAGACGCTCATTTCAAGTTGGCGACATTTAAAGTCAGATGATTTATGCTACCCATCCCCTCTTGGACATCGACCGCTACGAGAAACGCTGGCTTCATATTTGCAAACAACCCGGGGAGTGAACTGCACAGCCGACCAAATCATTATCACAAATGGGACACAGCAAGCCTTATCCATTGCGACAACTTTATTACTTAACAATGGAGAGACTGTTTGGGTTGAAAATCCTAGTTACAACGGTGTAAAAATCGCGCTAAGTATCCGTCAAGCCAATTTAGTGCCTATTGAAGTTGATGATGATGGGCTTAATTTTGAATTGGGTTTAGAGAAAGCGCCTGATGCCAAAATGGTGTGTATCTCCCCCTCTCACCAATATCCATTGGGTGTCACATTAAGCTTAACGAGGCGTCTTGAGCTGCTACGCTGGGCGGCTGAAAATGATGTTTGGATTATTGAAGATGATTATGATAGTGAAATACGTTATGCAGGCTACCCGTTAGAATCCTTGCAAGGCTTAGATGAAAATGGACGAGTCATTTATATGGGAACCTTTAGCAAAGTGCTTTATCCCTCTTTGCGTATTGGGTATATGGTGGTGCCCAAACCGCTTGTCGAGCCTTTACGAGCAGCAAGAGCCTATATTGATCGCGGCAACAGCATTCTTGAGCAAGAAGCAATTCATCAATTTATACAAAATGGGCACTTGGGTCGCCATCTTCGGCGGATGCGTACTTTATATGAAAATCGGCAAACTGAGCTAGTCAAAGCAGCGCAACGATTTCTCCCAGGTTTACTAGACGTTCAACCAAGCAATGCGGGGCTTCATTTAGTGGGCTGGTTACCTGACGGTGCTGATGATGAACTCATTTCTCAAACATTAATGAACGGTGGCATTTATGCGCCTCCGCTAAGCTATTTTGCATTAGAGCCCATCACGCGGGCAGGATTGGTTTTAGGATATGCCACAGTTCGGGAGGGTGAAATCGTTACGGCCGTTAAACAAATGGCGGACTTACTTAGGAAAGCTCTAGCACAATAGCGGCATGATCACTTAACGCATCTTGTCGCTCAGGGTTTGTTTTGCTCTTCCCCCAATTGTGTTCAATCGATAGTAATCGGGGTAAAAGTTGGGGATTTAAAAAGGCTTCATCCAGTCGAAACCCATTTTTCTTGTGCGAATACCATGTAAAGACCTGTTTATCTCCATGGAGATACCGCAATGCATCTTTCCACTCAGCAGCATCCAAATCGTGCATCCAGCCTATTTCTTGTTTAGTAAAAGGGGAACTTGTTCCATCTAAAGGAGGCAATCCTGTGTTGGTATCTCCTATTAATAAACCAGGCCCTAGCTGCCATTGATGAACAACCTCCATAACGGCATCAAAAAAAGGATACTTTCTTTTTGTGACTCGATTGGGCATGTGCATCACCCCTATCGTAAACGGCCGTTCTCCTTTAACCGTTGCCAGCAGCCATCGACAGGGCTCTTTTGGGGCTTCCTTTAAATCTATTTGGATTAACGGCCGTTTAGACGCCAGCAAAAGCGCGTTCATTGCTAACTTTTCAGGATTCACTGTTTCAAGCTGGTGAATAAATCCAAATTCCAACAGTTGTTTTTTCAGATCAACACTGGCTGAGGTACCGCGAAATTCGGCCAAAGCAATCACATCAGGTTGCCATTTCTTCAACTGTGCGGCAATTTCAGGAACGCGATACCCGCCCCCAGAGCGTATATTCCAAAAAACAAGTTTCATTTAATTTTTCGCCTAATTTGCATACTGCTAACTTTAAATCCATCAATTGCACGGTATGCGTGCGCTAATTATTGCACTTAAGTCAATCTTTTTATTGAACTAATCTGTAGTGAAACGGCCGTTTATTTGGCATCCTCATGTTACACAATGCAACCACAAAATTTACATAGGTCAAAACATCATGCTTACAATACGTCGCCACCACATCATTATTTCAATCCTCCTTCTTTTACTAGCAGGGTCGCTCTGGCTCTGTTGGGTCATCTTCCAACAAGCTGAAACGTATTACACCCAGCTCAACGCCACCAGGCTTTCCCCTTTAGGTCTCCATGTCTTCATCAATGAAACACCACCCCAAAATGATAAAATCATCATCACCCTATTTGGGGATTCTCGAGTGGCCCAATGGCCAACTGAGGACAATAGAGTGTTTACTTTCGTGAATCGAGGCATAGGTGCCCAAACATCCGTTCAAGTCGCTCAGCGATATGATGCCCATGTTAAACCGATTAAATCTGACATTTTACTCATTCAAGTTGGCATTAATGACCTTAAAACAATTGGTCTTTTCCCAGAGGATGAGGCAATCATCGTTTCAAATGTTAAAAAGTCCCTTGATGAAATTGTGAGGGATGCTCAAGCAGAAGGCTCAATTATCATTTTGACCACCGTCTTCCCTACCGGTGAGATCCCTTTACAAAGACGGCCGTTTTGGTCGAAAAACATTGACACTGCTGTCATGGAGGTGAATGATCATATTCATTCACTCCAATCAGAATCGATCTTTGTCTTCGACAGCTATGCGCTATTAGTCGATGAAAACGGCCGTTTACATGAAGATTATGCTGCTGATGAGCTCCATCTTAATCAAGCGGGCTATCGTCATTTGAACCGATCGCTTAACCAATTCTTAAAATCACTCAACGAAACAAATAATTCGTAAGTTTCCTCACACTTATTTTTACATAAAGTGTAAAAATGTTTCCATAAAGGGTGCATTTTAAGGCCTACCGCTTATGTTTTTCTTTCATTAGAAAAGCGGTTCAAGCCGTTGGCCTTGCCTTACTTTTGGCTATAATGCACACGTTTTTGGGCTATTGAGCAAAGATAATGGTCTTTAGCCAAATGGAAACAGTATGAGAAGACGCGTCGTATTTGGATTCATTGCATTACTCATGATCGTTGGGTTGTTATTAACGCCAACGTTATTACGCGCTATTCCTCCCCGATATCAAGCTCGATATTTGCCGGCAGTACTCCAAGAGATCGCATCACCCAAAACAGAATCGGCTATTTTGCCCACCGTCTCTAGCCCAATTGATGTTGATGCTTTACTTGATACAGACCCTGTCCAATCGGAAGCTATTACCCAACAGGTCAATACACCGACACATACACCACCGCCAACTTTTACACCTGTTCCTTCTCAAGCAGATGAGACGGCGACAGCGATCCCTGAAACACCTACACCACTTCCGCCAACACCCACACCTACAAATACGGCCGTTCCCATACCAGCATCTGCTCGGCTTGAAAATTTCCGGCATCAATTTCAAGATTGGAACAATTGTGGGCCCGCCACGATGGCGATGACAATGAGCTATTTTGGCCTCAATGTCACGCAATATGATACGGCCGCTTTCCTAAAACCGAACCCAGAAGACCGCAATGTGAGTCCCTATGAAATGGTGAACTACGTCAATGAGTTCACTGATTTTTCGGCCGTTACGCGCACAAATGGTTCGGCAGACACAATAAAACGACTTATCTCACAGGGAATCCCCGTTATTCTTGAAATCGGTATCGAACCTCCTGGGGAATACCGTTGGTTAGGCTGGTACGGACATTATTTGCTTGTTGTGGCATATGATGATGCTGCCGAACAATTTTGGGTCTATGATTCCTGGCTTGGAACAAGTCTCGTTCCAGGTGAAAACGCCGATAGTCAAGGTCGTGCTCTCACCTATGATGATTTAGATATTTTTTGGCCCCAATTTAATCGCAATTACATCGCCGTTTATCAAGATTACGAACAGCCAATTGTAGATGAAGTGATCGGTGAGAATATGGTTGATGAGACGATGTGGCAAAATAATTTAAGCGTTGCCAGAGTCGATGCGGCGAGCGATCCAAATAACGCGTTTTATTGGTTCAATTTAGGAACTGTTTACAATGCGCTTGGGCAATATGAACAAGCCGCTTCTGCTTTTGATCAAGCACGTTCAATTGGCCTCCCATGGCGAATGATGTGGTATCAATTTGGTCCTTATGAAGCCTATTATCAAGTGGGTCGCTATGAAGACGTCATTTTGCTTGCAGATGTGACGTTGAAAGATCGGCCTTATTTTGAAGAATCTTTTTACTATCGCGGCCGTGCCAATGCCGCCTTAGGCAATACAGCTGAAGCTGAAAAGGATTGGACAGCATCAAATAAGTTCAATCCTAACTACGAACCCGCTTCAACGGCACTTGCTCAAATTGGCTCGGGAAATTGAGAGAAAAATTATGATGAATCAAAAAACTAAAAACCGATTTGTTTGGGCTGCAATAATTCTATTGTTGGTTGCCATTTTTATTGCCGCAGCTGGCCCCATCTTAAATTCAATCCCCGGTCGTTACCGGGTAGCTTTAGGAGAACGTATCCCATTTGCAAGCACTATTTTAGAGGGTGCTATTGAACTGTTTGTCCCAGTTCCAGAAACGCTACCTGTTGCTGCCGCAGCATCAGAAGATGAAGCAATTGATATTGCTGCGCTGTTAGAAACAGACCTTCCAACGCTTGTTCCAACAATTTCACCACCAACGGTGACCCCTACATTTACGGCCGTTCCACCAACTGAAGAAGCAATTGTAGAAGAAGCTGTTGTGGAAGCCACGCCTGAGCCCACTGAAATTCCGCCAACATCAACACCACTCCCAACCAACACGCCAACACCAGAACCATTACCAGTCAGTGTCGTTCTTGAAGGAATGGGGGTTATTCGTCAAACGTTCAATAATTGTGGCCCTGCAAACTTGACTCAGGTGATGAATTGGCACGGCAATGACATCAGCCAAACAGAAGTGGCCTCTTATCTCAAACCAAACAGTGAAGATCGCAATGTGAGCCCTTGGCAAATTGTGGATTACGTAAATGAACAGTCGTTTGGCGCCTTAGAAGCGGCTGCTTTTAGCGGTGGCGATCTTGAAATGATTAAGCAGTTTATTGCAAATGAAATTCCGGTTGTCGTTGAAAAAGGGTATCAACTTCCAGATACAGGTTGGTGGGGTCACTATCTCACCATGTATGGGTATGATGATGATACGGAACTCTTTTACACACAAGACAGCTTTTTAGGCCCATGGGATGGAAGCGGCCGTTTAGAAACATACGAAGATATCGATCTATTCTGGCAACAGTTTAATTATACGTTTTACGTGGTTTATCGTCCCGATCAACGAGATACAGTCAATGCAATTCTTGGGGATGACATGCTTGATGAGTTCACAATGTGGGCAAATGCAGCAGCAAGAGCTGAGCAAGAAAGCCAAGACGATCCAGAAAACCCGTTCATCTGGTTCAATTTAGGAACTGCTTTAACGCGAATGGGGGAATTAACCGGTGAACAACAATATTACACTGCCGGTGCTCAAGCCTTTGACGCCGCTCGGGAAATTGGCCTCCCAGCTCGTATGCTTTGGTATCAATTCCGCCCCTATTATGCTTATAACAAAGTAGGACGGCTGCAAGATGTCATTGATTTAGCAGATGCCACCTTAGCAACGCAAG
>JANQSK010000936.1 GCA_028284105.1 Anaerolineae bacterium | reverse complement strand
CATGGATGGAAGCCAAACACAAACTCCTCAAGGTCGCTTAACGTATCGTCATCCGCATCTGGTGAATAAGGATTCGACCAAACGCGCGTGGTTTTGTTGCCATCATAAACAACAAGCCACCCTTCAACCATTTCAGTATAGTCACTCAAGCCATCATTATCTGGATCTGGATCAAGTGGATCAGTGCCCAGCATCAGCTCGTCTTTATCCGATAAATTATCACCGTCAGTATCTACATCTTCAGCATCTAGTCCATTCGATATTTCGTAATAATCGGACAGACCATCCCCATCTGTATCAAATTTTGTGTCGTCAGGGTCAGCACCGCCATCCGCTTTACTTAACAAGCCATCCGCATCGAAGTCGGTTTGTGCTGGGAAAGCGACTGCCCCCCCACTGTTCCAAGCTAAGGACACAAATTCGCTAATCGTATCCGGCAAGATGTCATACACTTGATATTGACCTAGGTTGATGTGCGAAGAACCTTTGTTGTAATACCAGTCACAATCGACATCAAACCCAAATAAAAGCCAACACCCTTGATACGGCTCAACATACGCTTCAGTAAGATACAAAAAACCATCAAAACTCTGGTTAATCCCCGTGCCAGGACCAGAAAGTGAGACAGAATTGTCAGTGGTTACATCGGTCACGGTCTGAATTTGGCGATTGCCAATCGCATCCCACTCAGCCTGCATATCATTTCCACCAAGCCCACTATGGCGATCAATCTCGCTACCTTGCAAATAGTATCTAAATGTGGCCCTATCAGCATCGCTTGAATTGAAATCGCTGTGGTACTTGAGTGTGTTAGTGACGGTTAAAGTAAAATCAACGCCATTACTACGGGTAAAGCCCGCCTCATCATCAACTAAGTCGATGCTCTTAATGTTGTATTCCAGTCGATCGGAGTCGGATAAATTGGTTATCAGCGTATCCGTATCATAGAGCCAACTGGCAATTGTTTCAGTAAGCCACTCAGAGAAACCCGTTACCCCAAACCAGTATAAAATTAAATCAACAACCGCAATCAACAGCACAATAAGCGGCCCCACAATAGGAATAAATTCAATGGCAATAAAAATAATTAGCACTATGGTTGCCGCAATGGCTAACGCCAGCGCTTCATTATACGCATTTGTTCCTTTTTCAAGAGCCCCGCTTTCAAGTTGATAAATAAATACACCCCAAATAGCAGAAAATGAGAGCAAATTTCCTATAACGCTAAATGATCGTGCCGTTTTAGCAACCCCCCAAAGATCATCAAGAGCATGTAATAAGTTATGGGCCGTTGCCGCAACTGTTTTCATTTGCGTGACCAGCATCGCCGTTCGAGTTACGGTGATGAGAAAGATCGCCCCCGTTAAAATATAGGTACCTACCTCGACAATCGTGTTGTTTCCATTAATGAGTCCATAGGCAATAAACAGCATGCTTACTGCTGCAATCCCTACCACAGCTTTCACCGCGTATTGGCTAAACGATTGCACGAGCATCAGCTGACGGCCGTTTGTCAAATCAAATGAAGTTGATTTAAACGCTTTGTAAAACTTCGCCCACTTCCCTTCATTTTTGTAAGATTTTTTAACCACATCAAACAAACCTGACAACAGCAGTTCGCTATTATCAGCCATAGCCGCCAGTGGAGACTGCACCCCAACACTCCAACCTGCTTCGTAATCAAGCTCTGTTAAGGCCTCCGTATCATCTGCTTCAACCCAAGCAATGTCGTCACCATATTCAACTATGCCTGAAAAACCCGCATAAAGTGCCGCATAGTAAAGCTGTGCCCAAATGAGCTTGCCTTCATACTCTTCAACATCCCCTAACACATCCGCTACAAAATCATCGTTTTCACTCAAATAAAATTCCAAGAGCGTCAAATATTCCTCAACGTCATAATTATCCCAAGCGCCATTGACATATTGATATGGAACCCAGTTCATATTGGCGATAGTCAATGTTTCGTTTTCAGTTGGATCAAGATCGAATGTGATGGCGTCAGAGAAAGAGGTCACAACATTTTCAATATTTAGACTTCTGCTCGTTTTTTCTTGGGCTAGCAAAATTGTGGGATTCGTTTGATCCGCATAAGGGGTGAACACATTGTCCAAAATGTCAATCGTTTCCGTCATAGCTATGTGTGCCAAATACCCTTCATGCAAATAAGAGAAGGTATCCATCACGATGTAGTTGTCGTTGCCTGACCATTCATCAATTTCAGATTCGAGAGTATTGATCGTGACATCACGATTGCCGTCACTGTTACAGGTGTCGTTGGTCATTGAGTCACAGTCGCGACCACGCAAGAAGGTGTTGGTCATATTCCAACTAACCATCCATAGCTCTTCATCTAAGGTTAAATCGGTGTCTTGAGCAGGATCTTCATACAATAAAGCAACGTCTACGCCGTGTTCTTCGGTAACAGTCAAGCCTGTTAAATACCATTCATCATCATAGATTTGAATCACATCAAGGGTGTCGGTACGCGTACAATCTTCTGGATCATCATCTTCATTGACGCATTCATCAGTAATCATCTGCACCAGCCAGAGCATCCGAATCTCATGGGCATTTCCCCAGTCTACAGTGCCGGCTGTGCCCTGTTCGGGGTAATACAGCATTCGTGAAGCAAATCCTTGCAAGCTACCGCCGCTACCGTCCGTGACTAGCGTGATGGGCACCAGCACTGTCAAATCACCGCTTGTTTCATCTACGTCCCGTACAACAATGCCGTAAGGTTCAAGTTCCGTTTCATCAATCCATTCATCCGCTTCTACGCCAATTGTGCGGTCAACCCCGGAGTAGGTGCTATTTATCGGTAAGTTGCCATAATGCCCGTCTGAATAGGGAACAGTAATTTCGAGCATGGGCACAAATCGTATATCCCCATTGTCAGCGTAAAGATCATCCGATTGAATATCGGGGTTGGTAGTGGTTGCAAATGTGGTGTCTTGCACGCGCTGAATTTGGCCATCGTAATCGTTGGCTGGCCAATCAAGCACGCGTGTATAGTAGGTTAGATGTTCTTCGTCAATGGGTCGGAATTGAAAATCAACAAATACAGGTTTGTCAGTTTCTAAGTTATTCACAGTTAACGAAAAAGGATTGTCTTCGTCAAAGGTTTCTGAACTACGTAAGTTTGGAGAGAGGTCAACAGCATCTTCAACGCCATCGCCGTCATTATCAACATCAAACAGGTCAGGGGTTCCGTCATTATCGCTATCTGGACAGATTGCCGAATCATCATAGTTTTCAGAAATTTCGTTCCAAACATCACATTCGAGGCTGTCGATTACGCCATCCCCGTTAGTGTCTTGTTCAAATGGGTCTAAATACCACATTTGTCCGTTGTAGCTAAAGCCAGTCACTTCTAGATAGTCACTAATACCATCTCCATCACTATCAGCGATGGTGGGAATAATGCCCAGGTCGTTTACCTCAACGCCATCACTCAAACCGTCACCATCGGTGTCAGTTGAATCGGCAACCCCAGTGCAATACTCACTGCCGGATGAGTCACTTGGGCAGGTGAGCCAATCTTCTTCGTCCTCATCGCTCAGTCCATCACCGTCGCTATCGTTGGCGGTAGTGGAGGCGACAGGAAGAAGAGATGGTGATAGAGGATCGGGAAATAGGGATTGGGGATTAGTTATTGAGGGATTGGGTAATTGAGTATTTGGTAATTGGGAACTCTCACTTTCGAGAGGATTGGTGTGGGGGTTCCATCGGTCGTTTAGTGCGTCTTGAGCATTTTCATAGAAATCGTCTTCGGCAGTACGGCCGTTTTCAGCCTCTTGTCGATCTAATTGCTCATTGTAAAAAGCATGTACATCATACCCACGAAGGAGCGGTGAAAATAACTGAGCGAATACCAAAATTAATGCTTGGATTGCATAAAATCTACGGCTACGCCAATATCTAGCTACAAAAAGGATGAAGCCAGCAACCCCCAAAATAAGAACAATATGTGCCAACACATTTGAACGAATATCTTCATTATTTAATCGATATGAAAACCACGCTTCCGTATCTCCATACCATGTGGCTGTAGCTCGGGCAACGTGGCTTTTGTCAAAATTGTAATAGTCTGTGGTGATGAATGCGACCGTACGGCCGTTTCCTTCTTCTGGGGGCAACGTTAATCCGATATGAAGACGATATGGCAAACCATCCTGATCGATCCACAGCTCACCTTCCCCGCTCATGTCGGCATAAATTTGGGGGGTTCCTAACTCGAATCCAACAGGTAAGGAGCCATTGTTTCGCAGTTGTTCTTCAAGTTGTAGCCGAATATGTTGGGCAAAGGTGGGTCCATCTAGCTCAAATGTATATTGACGAACTTGCTCAACACCCCCAAGATTAATCTCTCGAATTTCACCTTCTTCTATATTTTTGATACCAGCAAGGAAACCTAAAGGGTCCCCTCCAGGGGCAAATAGGCTAGACACATTATCAACTTTTTCCCATTCACTATCACCAAGACGACCATATGCTTCACCTTGTTCAACTCGAAGAGCAACGGCCGTATCTGGATTAAAGCTACCATCTCGCCAGAAAGACATTTCCAAAAGATCAGCCTGTTGATTAATTGAGCCTTCAACAGCAAGATTGCTTTCACGTGGGTCTTTCCCCGCATTTCTCAAACTTGGAACCGGGTAAGTCATCTGATCAATTTCAGAACGATAACCATAAACATTGCTCGACTGTGCTAACGTCCAAGCATTGTTCAATATCTCTTCAGGGGAATTTGATTGAGCATTAGAACGGGCTGGTGCAATGAAAAGGAGGGCAAAAATTGCAAGAAAAATGATTGTTATCGTTTGAAACTGTTTCGATTTATTCATTCAGTCATATCCAGATTGGTTTTTAGAGTTTTTAATCACAAGTCGCATCATGTCGTGACCTCGCAAAAATGATTTGACGGAACATTGACTCGCATTGCGTAGGAAGACTCTCCTCGTGTATAAGCTCGCCTTATCGCTATTCCAGCTCTAAATTGGACTAAATAGCAATTCGTCGGCAATAGTTAACTGTTTTCTTCTGAAGGAAGAGGCTCCTATACTTTTAAACAGATTGGTTCATCAACAGGTCGTTCAAGCGCCAAACCAATATCCACTTAATTAAATAAATGAGCCTTATTTACACCAATCATCTTTTGGTACTAATTCTCAAAACTATGGGGCTAATTTGCATAGAAACATTTATGAACCACACAATATCTACATACTGTCTTCACAATCAGGACAGGCTGAAATTGGATGGGTATCAATTGGGGGTAAATTGGTATGGATTGAGATTAACGGATGCAGGCGTAGAAACGGCCGTATTCACGGCACAGATAACAAATGTGCATCATCAATCAATAAGTGTAAAATTTGGATAAAGAAGGACTTTCACCTATGGCAGAATCCCAAGAAAAACACATCAGACATTACATTTACCAAAGCTTTGTAAAAACTGCCCAACCACCTACATCCGCTGACATCGCCAAACAGTTTCAAGTCGGGATAGCAACAGCAGAAAATGCGCTCGAAAACTTAGCAGAAGCACATCAAATTGCATTGGCAGAAGGCACGCATTCAATATGGATGGCACATCCATTTTCTGCTATTGCAACAAATTTTATAGCTGAGGTAGATTCAAAAAAATATTGGGGCAACTGAATTTGGGATGTATTTGGCATCTGTGCAATTCTACAAATGGATGTCAAAGGATACGCTCCGTGTGGGTGTGGAAACTGTGACCAAAAACTAGAACTCAACGTATCACCAGAGAAACCGGTTCATTCAGATTGGCTTGTGCACTTTGTGGTTCCTGCAACCCAGTTTTGGGACAAGATAGGTTTCACCTGAGCCACGATTCTGCCCTTCAGTTCGGAGGAACACTTGGATCATTGGCTTGCAAATAAAAATCTTCAAAAGGGTTATATCATGTCAATGGATACTTGCTGGAGATTGGCCCAAAGATGGTACACAGGTCGAGCAGACTTAAACTGGCAGCGACCGAATGGGCAACAAACGCAAAACTTATTTGAGGAACTAGGATTATCAGGCGCGTTTTGGAAAATTTAAAATTCTCTTATACACGTATACTATGACGAATTCTGCTACTTAATAAATCGACTAAGAATGTCAACAGAACAATACAAATAACCAAGAGAAAAACAGCTCGATAGTTAAAAGCAGAAAGCTGTTGGCTCAGTTCACGTCCAATACCCCCAGCTCCCACAACGCCAACCACAATCGTTTCTCGAATTGAGTTTTCCCATCGATATAGACTATAGGCGGTATAGCGTGGGGTGACAGCAGGCAGCAAGCTATAGAGAAAAACTGAACCCCCGCCAGCACCAACTGCCCGTATCGCACGAGACGGACGTTCATCTTGATTTTCTGTCACCTCAGCAAGCAATCGACCCAAAACCCCCATATTATAAACAGCAAGGGCTAAAGCCCCTGGCAACATACCTGGAAAAAAGAGAAAAAGTAAAACCAATGCCCAAATAGGTGCCGGTATCGCTCGCATCAACAATAAAATAAAGCGCGTTATTGCTAATACGCCTCGGCTTATAAAACGCCATACGAGATTGTTACCTGCGGCAGAGAGAATCCCATCTGCTGTAAAAAATGTTCGTGCTGCAGGAAAAGAGAGAACCCAGCCACCCAAAGCAGCTAAAATTGCGGCTAATATCGCCATTGCCAATGTTTGCTGGGAAAGTTGAAACAACTCAATTGTAGTGGCTAGGTCTAGCTGTAAGGGCCACGAACGATCAGTGATATCTGTGAGCAACAGTCTTGTTCGAGGTGACCACAAAAGGCTCCATGTAGGCTGTAAATAAATGAACGAAATAACAGTCAGAATGAGGATAGCCCATATTGAGCGACGCAATACCAAATCAAACCGGGGTTGTGAAAGCTGATCATTCCGAGGCAAACTCCCATAATCTTCACAAGCAATATCAACGCGTCCTAATCGCTTTCGCACTTGCCCACTCCAAGCGTCAGCTAATCCACTCAAAAGCAATAACGCATAAAAAAGGGTCCAAGTTTCATTGTAATCGAGCGTCTGCATACTCAAGAGAATCTGATACCCTAAACCACCTGCCCCAACTACACCAAGAACTGCTGCGGCGCGTATGCTGCATTCAAATCGATAAAAGGCGTAAGAAACAAGGTCCGCTAATGCTGAAGGGATAAGCGTATAGGCAATCGCTTTCAATGGTGAAACACCGCTATTGAGTAAAGCAGGGTATGGTTTACGATCAGTTTCATCAAGCATTTCTGCAAAAATTTTGGCAATATTTGCACCAAATGGGATAGCGATTGCAAGAATACCAACGATAGGATCGAGACCGAAGATATTAATAAAAAATAGCCCCCATAACAGCTCATGGATTCCTCGAGGAATCGCCAGCAATGCACGAATCATCATCCAGGGAATACGCCGCAATCGTGGATATCGGCGCCATCGAGACTCCCACCATACCTCAGAAGCAAAAAGGCCAAAGAAGGTCCCCAAAATCAAGCTCAAAACAGTGCCGCT
>JANQSK010000928.1 GCA_028284105.1 Anaerolineae bacterium | reverse complement strand
GCACTATGCGGCCGATTCGAATTTGAAGCGTGTAGTGTTGGAATGTGGAGGTAAAAATCCTTTTGTTGTGCTTAGCGATGCTGAAGAGCTTGATATGATTGCTGAGTATGTGGTCAACGGCGCCTTTTGGAATATGGGTGAGAACTGTTCTGCTTCGTCCCGTTTAATTGTGCATGAAGCCGTAAAGGATGCGTTGATTGAGCGTGTTATTGCGCGTTCTAATGAATGGCGCACTGGGGATCCGCTTGATCCCGTTAACCAACTTGGCGCACTCGTTGATTCTGAGCATTTTGACAAAGTGTGTAGCTATTTGGACAAAGGGAAAGCGGAAGGTGCCAAAGTGATTTTGGGTGGTGAGACGGTTGATGGCAAGTATGTAATGCCGACGATTTTCGATGATACGGCCGTTGATCATACCATTGCTCGTGATGAAATTTTTGGCCCTGTGCTTTCTATCTTGACCGTACAAAGTGACGACGAAGCTATTCGCCTTGCCAATGACACCAATTATGGTTTAACCGCTTCGGTCTTCTCTGCCAATATGAAAAATGGTATTCGTGCTGCACGAGCTATTCGGGCAGGAACCGTTACAGTCAACAGCTATGGTGAAGGCAATATTGCGACGCCATTTGGTGGTTATAAGCAATCAGGTTTTGGTGGGCGAGACAATTCGATTCATGCTCACGACCAATATACCGAATTGAAAACGATCTGGATTGATTTATCCGATCGGGGTTTGACGGAGACTGTTGATTAGAATAAGAAAATTAGTAATTGGGTAATTGAGTAATTGTTTGTGTATGTGCAAGAGAGATTGGGATATACCAAGAGGCTCAATCTCCTAATTACCTAATGACTTAATTACCAATCATAAATTCCATGACAAAAATAAAAGTATCGAACATCAATCACGGCAACCCAGGTCCGGCAGGGTGGAATGCTGTCCTTGAAACACCTGATCCAGCACGCGTTTTAGAGAGCAAGATCACGGCCGATTATTTGGTCATTGGTGGTGGGTTTACGGGTTTGGCTGCTGCACGTCGTTTGTCTCAAAATGAACCAGAAGCCAAGATCGTTTTGTTGGATGCGATTCGGATTGGAGATGGGTCTGCAGGGCGTAGCTCCGGTTTTATGATTGATTTGCCTCATGATTTGAACTCGAATAGCTACACGGGTGCATCCGAAGCGGATATTCGGCAGACAGCAATGTTGAGAACGGCCGTTTCGTTTGCAGCAGAAGCCGCTGAAGAGTATGAATTTCCTAAAGAGACCTTTGATTTAAGAGGCAAGGTGTATGCTGCTGCTACATCCAATGGAGACAAACACAATCGAGAGTATGCAGAGCATTTGGCAGCCATGGGTGAGAAATCGACGTTACTTACCTCTGAAGATATGCAAAAAATGACCGGCACTGACTATTACAGCAGCGGCCTGTTTACAGCCGGAACCGCTATGATTCAACCCGCTGGATACGTACGAGGCGTTGCCAAAGGGTTGAATGGTAAGGTCGATATTTATGAAAATTCACCGGTTATCTCTCTAGAGAATGATGGCCGATATTGGAAGGCTCAAACACCACAGGGGAGTGTTACTGTTCCAAAGATTATTCTGGCGGTCAATGGACATATGCAGAGTTTTGGTTTTATGAAAGGGCGTTTGATGCACATCTTTTTGTATGCCAGCATGACACGGCCGTTGACTCAATCCGAGCTTGACACATTGGGTGGTGACGCTCAGTGGGACCTCGTGCCAGCTGACCAAATGGGCTCTACGATGCGTAAATTTAAAGCCCCAGATGGGGTTCGGATTGTGGTGCGAAATCGCTTTAAATTTAGCAGCAAACTCGAGGCTTCAGAACAAAGCATCCAATCTGTTATTCGTGATCATGATAATAGCTTTCAAGCCCGTTTCCCGATGTTGCCCGATGTCATCATGGAACATCGATGGGGTGGGCGACTTTGTCTTAGCTGGAATGGCGTACAGGTTTTTGGTGAATTGGAAGAAGGGCTTTATGCTGCAACTGTTCAAAACGGACTTGGCGCGTCAAAAGGAACGCTTTCGGGTCTTCTTGCAGCAGATTTTGCATCAGGCCGAGATAATGAATACATTGCTGATTACCAAAACTTTGGCTTACCGCCTCGCATTCCTCCTGATCCCTTTGCTACAATGGGTGCATCTGTCTTTTTACGATTTAAAGAGTGGCAAGCTGGGCGAGAGCTATAGCAACGGGAATAAATCCGTTAGAAGGAATACATATGCTAAACATTGGTCATCGGGGGGCGATGGGACATGTGCCTGAAAATACACTGGCGTCATTCCAGAAAGCACTTGATTTTGGAGTGGAATGGTTAGAGCTGGATGTTTATTTTGTAGATGGGGAATTAGTGGTTATTCATGATGACACATTAGACCGCACAACAAACGGGACCGGTAACGTGATGGACTTCTCTCTGAAGTATATTCGCTCTTTGGATGCCGGGCATGGTCAAAAAGTCCCGCTTCTTTCAGAGGTGTTTGAATTAGCTGATAGGCAAGTCGGTATCAATGTCGAGTTAAAAGGACCCGGCACAGCGATTCCAACAATCCAATTCCTTGAAGAGCAACTCAAAAAGGGCTGGCAGTTGGATCAACTCCTTCTTTCCTCCTTTAATCATCAAGAGCTTTTGCTTGCGAAACAAACAAATCCAACATTTCCACGAGCGCCTTTGTATTGGATGGGTGATATCGATTATGATTTTGTGCTGAATGAGCTTGAGGCTATCGCTGTAAATCCATCTCTTAAAATGGTCACGGCCGAATTAGTGCAAGAAGCTCATCAGCACGATCTCAAGGTGTTTGTGTATACCGTTAATGAAACGGCCGATTTGCAAAGAATGATGGATTGGGGCGTGGATGGGGTGTTTACAAACTTCCCCGATCGATTAAATCAACTTCGAGCAGATAGATAGATATTGAGCCACACT
>JANQSK010000922.1 GCA_028284105.1 Anaerolineae bacterium | reverse complement strand
ACGCAGGGTAAGGGGCAAGTGCCATTCATCATGAAACGGCCGTTATTTGCCACAAAATGCCTCTTTCTTATCGAAACCAATGGGAAGTTATTCACCGATTGGAACAAAAGCTAAAATCGTTTCAGGAAACTTGTCTGTCACAATCAAAAAACCAAGATCATCTAAACGAACGATTCCTTCCCAATTACGTAGCTCATCAGATAGAAGTTGAAGCTGAATAGGCGGTTGTTCAATTCGAGTAACCCCATCTTCACTGTATTGAAACTCAACTAAACGCTCAACGCCTTCGCTATTTTGATGGGTTGCCCCCTCTTCGTATTGGGCTATCAAGCTATCCTCTTCTTGAATAGCTCTGTCATTGGGAAAGTTGTAGTTAATTGCCCAAAAACGGCCGTTTTCATCCAACTCAGTCACATCAGTAATGCGATAAGGAATGTGCGGAAACGGAACCGTGCCAGCAATGTTTAAATCTGTGCTAAAAAGATGTGCAACAGGTGATTCATTGACCGCTTCACCATTGCTTTCGTAAAAAGTGACAATTTGATCTTCGGCAATAAGCAGGGCTTCATCACTTCGATTGCCTAAGGTGACGGGTTGTTCAATTTCGGTCATACGCGGGCCCACAATGGTAAATTGGCTCAAATCAGGTGCAATCGAACCTCGAACGACAAACCCTTTCATGCCACCGCCACTCACTTCAATCGTTAAGTAAGCAGTGTCCTCTAAAAATGCAATCGATTCATATCCTTCAAATCCATCCATGCGATCACCTAGGCCACTATTCTCAAAGGGAATGGCAATCGGTTCAATAGCAGTGTCATCACCACCAAGATAAGCTTCTATTTCAGCCTTAGGAATTGCAAAGATGACAGAGTCACTCCTCTGATAATCTGGATATTGAGGCAGGAGAATCAAATGATCACCATACCAAGCCATGCCTGATATTTCAGCATCCCGATCAGTAATGGGCCCATCAAGCGTTATTTCTTGAACGGCCGTTTCGACTCCATCAGTCACAACATCCACAGGCGGTTCTGCAGGTCCCGACCAACATCCCAAACAGACGGGTGTCATTAAAAACAGGAAAAACATGAGTTTTTTAACCATACATTGTCCTTATTGATTTTTGAATTTTGTCCCTTGTCTAATTTTTAAATAGTCCCATAATTTTCAAAGATATTGACACAGAGTTGAGGTTTATATGAAAACAATCGGTCTAATCGGTGGAATGAGCTGGGAATCTTCAATTGAATATTATCGCATTATCAACGAAGAAGCGCGTCGACAGCTGGGCGGTTTACATTCTGCTCAAAGTTTAATGTATTCGGTTGATTTTGAGGAAATTGAAAAGCTCCAGCATTCAGGCGATTGGGAAACGCTCACGCAGCGAATGGTAGAAGCTGCCCAATATTTGGAAAATGGGGGCGCAGATTTTGTGGTGTTATGCACGAACACCATGCACAAAACGGCCGTTTCCATTCAGGAAAACATTTCCATCCCCTTCTTGCACATTGCAGATGCCACTGCAGAAAAAATCGTAGAAAACAGTATTAAAAAGATCGGTCTATTAGGTACTAAATTCACCATGGAGCACGATTTTTACAAGGGGCGCTTGATTGAACAATATGGATTAGAGGTTGTTATTCCTAATGATGAGGGTCGCCAAATAGTTCATGATGTGATTTACCAAGAGCTCTGTCTTGGGAAAATTAACAAACCATCACGACTTGAATATCGAAAAATCATGGCAGACCTTGTTGAACAAGGGGCTGAAGGCATCATTTTAGGTTGTACAGAGATCACGCTTCTCGTCAATCAGGAAGACAGCACGGTGCCGCTTTTTGATACAACGCAGATTCATGCCGAAACGGCCGTTTCTTGGGCGCTCAAGTGAATTACTGGCTAGTCATTATAGGAATGGGTCTCGTCACCTATTTTATTCGCCTGTCCCCAGTTCTTCTTCTAGAGCGATTTGAACTCAACGACAATATCAAACAGGCGCTTCGGTTCGTGCCCGTGGCCGTTTTAACCGCCATCGTATTTCCTGAAATGTTTCAGCCAGGCGGACAGCTCAATCTGACGCTAGAAAATGAACGCATGTTAGCAGGCTTCATAGCCATTATCGTGGCATATGTAACAAAAAATGTGATTTGGACGGTTCTACTCGGGATGATTGCGCTTTGGGGATTCCAATTGATTTAGGTAATTGGCAGAAAGTCTTACGAAATAGAAGCGCTACAAAAGCTGCCAATTCCTCGAGGAAACCGCAAATTTTGCGTGCTGTCTTACTTGGAAAACTTT
>JANQSK010000905.1 GCA_028284105.1 Anaerolineae bacterium | reverse complement strand
ACATGAAGGTCATGCCTTCAGAAAGGCTCCAATCTTGGTCGATACCAAAATCACGGCCGAATTCTGATTGAGCAATTGCCATACCCGTAATGGCACGGTCAGCCATCTTCCATGCATTGAGATATTGGCTAACAGCTTGTTTGTATTTGCCATCAGCAGCAAATGCTTCAGCTTTTGCAATTGAATCTTCTGCTTTGTCGATGTCGCCACTATGACCATTACTGTTGATAGCACGGATAAGTGCTAAGTCCGCCAAGTTCGCATCGATGGCAACGAGACTGTCGATAGCGGCTTGAGCTGCTCCTGCTTCTGGTGCACTACTATTTGCAACAAAGCCTAACTGTTGGACAGCTTGTTGTTCACCAAAGAAGACGCCTTTGCCGTCCGTTGGGGTGAGATAGTATTCGTTTTGCCAGAATGCAGGTGTAAGTGAGTAATCTAAACGCACGATGGCGTTATAGATGCGGTTTGATGTTTGACTGCTGCTTGCTGGCAATAAGGCTGCCAAATCAGCACGTACTTGTTCTTTTTGTGAACGGAGTCCTTCCCCATCAAGAGTTGTGACTTTCAATACGTTTTCACCACCCATCTCAATAGCGGCGTGATTTAATTCCTCAGAGCTGTACCAGAGGTATGCGCCTCGTTCGAAATCGTCTAGCAAGAGAGGGTTAAATGGATCATTGTTGAGAATTGCTGCAGTTGCTTGTGTTACGAAGCCAGCTGCAATATCAACTGGATTTGAAAGACGCAAAATGATTCGTTCTGTATCTTCGTATTTGTCGTCATCCAATGTTGCAATGTCGAATGTGAGGGTTTGTGGCCCACCGTTGGTGAAGGTCAATGTGCCTGTTCCTGGATCAACATAGTCTTCACCTGGTGTCGCCAAACCAACTTCTGATGCATAGTCAACTGAAACTGATGCCGGGTCATCTTCACCCATCGGGCGGTTTAGAGAGACACTAATCGATCCGGTTTCACCCTCATTGATGTCAAAGTTGTTGGCAGCGAAAGAAACTGAAAGTTCAGGAATATCTGCGATGCCGTAGAGAGAGACGTCATCGATATAGGTGATGAACTGTAGACCTGAGTCAAAGACACCAAACGCCCACCCATGAACGGCCGTTAAACCCAGTCCATCATTTGGTGCGCTGTTGCCAACCTCTTTACGTCCCATGCTGTCAAATGGAATTTCAAAGAATTGCCAGCCAGAGAAATCGTCAATAATGTCAACAGAATAACGTTCCGCTGTATCATTTGTGGTTCCTGGTGCACGATTGTCGAGAACATCAATAAACATGGTGCTCCCGGTGTTGTTTCCATACAACCAGAAGCTAATTCCTTCGAATTTGCTCCAATCTTGTGGTGTCCATGTGTCAACGGCTGCATTTTCAAAAGCGTGAACCATACCCGCAAAGCCGTTGTTGTCGTTCACATTGGTGTCAACTAATAAAACGGTGTTGCCAGCTTCTGAACCAGGAACTGGAGCTGGCGGGGCATCGGTTGTTGTAATACCAACACCGCTATCCGGATCGTTAAAAGTGAGGAAACCAATACCGTTTCCATCACCGTCCGTTCCAGTAGGAAGACCATTTTCAAAATCATCAACGATTGGGCGATCTAAACCGATGTCGTCCAGATGAATGGTGCCTGCATTGCCATCAAATACCATCGCAATGCCCCACATAGAGGTAAGGGTTAAACCGTCATCTGGTGCACCACCTGGTTGAAAGTCGGTTGCACGGGTGAAGTCGCCGAAAGGAATTGAAACTTTTTGCCAACCGGTGAAATCATCGGTGACAACATAGTCGAAACGTTCTGCTGTATCGATAGATTCATCTGAGCGGTTATCCATAATTTCAAATTGGAAGGATTCACCGCTGTTGTCACCATACATCCAGAAAGAGATGCCAGCATAGTTGCTCCAATCTTGTGGTCCCGTGGAGCCACCAGCTGCAAAATCAACGCCCATGCCACCCCAGCCAACTGTGACATCAAATGTGGCCTCAACCACACCGTTGTCCCCAGCTTGACCTGGGCGAGCTAGCGCATCAGAATCAGCAATAACGGGGAATGAGGGTACGACGAAAGCGCCGCCACCTTCATATTGGAACCAACCAGCGGGTGGGCCCCCTTCAAAATCAGCCATTACATCCGTTGCGGAAGCGGCCGTACTTGAAACGCCAAGCGTAACAAGCAATAAAGTTACGAGAGTCGTAAATAGGATTCTTGTTTTCCTCTGTCTCATTGAAGAACTCCTCGAAGTTTAGAAATAAATCGTGCTCGAACTGTGGTTCGCCTTCTACTCATATAGCGATGATTTAAAACAGTCACGAACAAAGTTAGCAATTTACACAACAAAAAAGGTCAAATCGAATAGCCACCTCCACTAGGAAGATTTAGGTAAGATCCTCTTCGAAACGCAAAATAAACGTTTGTAATTTTTTGAATATCTATTTTTTGGGGGGATAGAGTTTTTGTCATCACAATGCGTTTACTTTGATGTTAGATACGGTGATGCATTGATAAAATGATTTTGACGCTTTTTCTCAAAATCCAAGACGCAAGGATTAGATTGAGAAAGCGCTTTCTCAGAGATTAGCGCTTTTTGCGTCAAATGTCAATAATCTCGATAATAATGGGTATGAATGAGTTACAAACTCTTAAGAAAGAGAGAGATGGATTTATCGTTTATGATGCAGGATTGCCCCGATTCCCTCGAAATTTTACGCGGGATGGCATCAAAGCTGCCCTCTTGTTTCAAGATGCAGAGATGATGCGAGACCAAATTCTATTTTGTGCACACCATC
>JANQSK010000897.1 GCA_028284105.1 Anaerolineae bacterium | reverse complement strand
CTCAATCGTTTCGTCTGAGTATTTTTTATCCCGCAAATTCCGGCGTACTTCTGACGTACTCCGAGGACGATAGGTGATATAGTTCATCGCCGTTTGCTTTGCAGTTTCATACTCATCTTCAATTTTTAATTTGGCAATATCCTCTTCGCTTAGCTCTTGTCCTATTCGAAGACGTAATGCAGTCATCAAAGTCAATCCGAAGGCAAACTCATCATCAAGATAGACATTGACGCGTTCTTTGTTTCGTTTTTGCTTTGTTAATCGCGTTACTTTCGCCATAATCAAAAAAGCCGTGACAACACCATGTCACGGCTTCATTAACCAAGAAAATACTCAATTGAACCAAAGTGATAAAAGACGATTTAGTTTAAACAGTCAAATCAGACACCAAACAGAAAATAGGCGAAAAGTTCTTTGTCTGAATTGTAAAATTGGAAAAATCCATTTGTAATCGCATTAATTTTTCTGTTTCTAAGCTGTTGTTCTTATTAAAAATCAACAGCATTATGATCTAGTTTTTTGATTCTGGGATGTCAACTTTTACTTGTTTTGACATCATTCAAAAGTATTTTGCTTAATTTAGCTTTGCAAATTGCAAAGGTTTCAATCGCATTTTCACATATTTGATGCAATTGATTGCCTGTGACGGCGGGTGGCATCTTGGGAAGAATTTTTATTCCATACCCCTTTCTATGCCAGATCGAGTTGTAAAAACATGCCCTAATCTATTCGAGGGCTTCACCGAGGATCGGTAGGCCAACCTCTTGGCGAATCAAGTGTTCCAGTTCATCTAGTATTTCAGGATTTTCAAGAAGGAAAATTTTTGCGTTTTCACGTCCTTGACCTAAAAGGGTTTCCCCATAGCGGAAAAATGCGCCACGCTTTTCTATAAAGTCAAACTCAACGCCCAAATCAATGACATCACCTGTCTGGCTAATGCCTTCGTTGTACATGATGTCGAATTCACATTCAGTGAAGGGTGGAGCAACTTTGTTTTTCTTTACTTTGACGCGGGTTCGGTTACCAACAACTTCGCCTCTTGCTTTAATGGCTTGAATGCGACGAATATCTAGCCGAACGGATGCGTAAAATTTAAGGGCATTTCCGCCACTTGTCGTTTCAGGGCTACCAAACATGACGCCAATTTTTGAGCGCAGCTGATTGGTAAAAATAACGACGGTATTGGTTTGTTTGATGACACCGGATAATTTCCGTAAGGCTTGAGACATCAAGCGGGCTTGTAAGCCAACATGAGCATCACCCATTTCACCTTCAATTTCAGCTCGAGGGACGAGTGCAGCAACAGAGTCGACGATGACAACGTCCATCGTGCCTGAACGAATCAGGGCTTCTGCAATTTCAAGGGCTTGTTCACCGGTATCGGGTTGGGAAACATATAGATTTTCAATATCAACACCTAAACGCGCAGCATAGTGTGGGTCTAAGGCGTGTTCCATATCGATAAAAGCACAAATGCCACCGGCTTTTTGTGCTTCAGCGATGATGTGTTGACAAAGGGTTGTTTTACCAGAGGATTCAGGGCCGTATATCTCAATAACACGCCCTTTAGGAACGCCTCCAACCCCTAAAGCAATGTCGAGCGATAAGCAGCCTGTGGGGATAACATCTACCTCCATGTGGGCCGCTTCACCAAGCTTCATGATAGCCCCTTCGCCATATCTTTTGGTCAGGGCAGCAATGGTATTTTCGATGGTTTGATCTTTTGGCTTTTGTTTGCTCATTAGTTGCCTAAGGTGTTCAAAATTTGATTATGTAGTGTACAATAGCGACATGGAATTAGCAAACATTATGGTAAATAGCGACGCAGAAAACGGCCGTATTCGGCAAGCGACTCGATCAGATGCAAAAGAGATTATGAGAGTCCTACAATCTGCCCCTTATCGCCATTTACATGTGGATTGGTATGTTCCAGGAGATTGGATTGGAAGTGCCGGTTTTTTGGTGAAATTAAAGCCTAAAGCCAAGCCTTCGAAAAGCCAGTTTGCTAAGTTTTTGGGTGAGTCTGATAAGGTAAATTCACTTATTGCCGTGACGGCTGATCCACGGCCGGCAACATGGGTGCGTGTCGTGGGGCTAGGAGATAAAGAAACGGCCGTTTCTGATTTAGAAGAACTCATTTCAGCCGTAAAAGCCCCTTTGAAACAAGAAGGGAATAATGTTATTGCTTGGCTAACTATTGAAGAGTGGCCAAATCAATGGTTGAAAGACCTTGATTTTAAATGTGTTAATCATATTGAGACGTACGTCAAAGAAGATAAAGACATTCCAGACAGACCCATTAATCCAGAGATTGATATTCGCCCCGTTCTTGATAAAGATATTGAAGACCTAGCTATATTAGAAGCCAAAGCGTTCAATGCCTTATGGCGACATAGTGCTCAAGGGCTTCAAATCGCAAAGAATCAAGCATTTTCGTTTGATGTTGCCCTAATGAATGAGAAAATTGTTGGCTTCCAACTTAGTACACCCAATGATTATGGCGTCCACCTTGTCCGCTTGACGGTCGATCCTGATATTCAAGGGGTTGGGATTGGCACAGCATTGATGACTCATGCATTAAAGGGATATTATCGCCGGGATCGCTATCGGATTACTTTAAACACGCAGGTCGATAATCAAAATTCACAAATGTTGTATAAAAAATTCGGATTTAAGGCCAGTGGCCAAAAATACCCCGTCTGGATTCATTCAATTTAAACCATGATTTCTCATCGGTTGAAATTGGCTTCTCAAAACTCCCTAGCTAAATATGTCTTTGGTCTTGTTTTTGGCATCTTTATTGGTGTCATGGGGGGAATTGCAGAACGGCCGTTTGTTGGGATTTTCTGCGCTGGGTTACTAACCCTCTTATTGGCGGGGTTCCATACCGTCTTCAATCGAACGCTTGGGGTTTATACGGGGATCACCTCCGGTGCAATTTTAGGTGTGATTATTGCGGTTGGGCTTGTGGTATTTGGTGGCCGTATTGGAAACGGCCGTACGGGGCTTGTATTTGGATTGGTACGTGGCTGTGTCATCGGAGGGGTGTTAGGCTTTTTAACAAGAGCTGAACCTGATGAAGGAGACCCTTGGTTTACACGCGTGTTCCTTATGGTGGGTTCATTTGTAATTGGCGCAATTCTGGGGGGTGTTGTGGGGCTATTTACAGGTTATGTGCTCGGTTCCCTAAGGCAGAATCAATTTGCTGCCTTATTTGCTGGACTCTTAGGCGGTATTGTGGGCGGTTATCTTGCCTCTACAGAAGGAAACAAGCGTTTGATTATCACTGGCGTTGTTGCGGGCGCAGTTTTAACTGGGTTGGGAACAATTGTCGGTGGGTCGGTTAATGGTGTCTTTCTCGGCGGAATTTCAGGTACGTTTGTGCCAATATTAGTTATGGGTGTAATTGGGGCTTATGGGGGTGCCAATCGGGGTGTAAAAGCCCTCATTTCTGAAACCATTCAAACACCCAGGGAAATGTTGGCACAAGGCGCTATTCCCATGATTGCTCCTGCGATGTTGGTCGGATTAATAATTGGAACGGCCGTTGCTGGCATTCGTGCTATTTTAGTTATTCCAACAATATTAGCGCTGGTTGGCCTGTTTTTAGGGGCACTTGGGGAGCTAGAGGGGTTAAAAGCGAATCGTGTATCACCAAAAGCGATCGTTGAAATATTAATTTTGGGCCTCGACCGATGGCCATGGCGACGACTGTTTAATCGATTGAAAAATCAAAGAGTTGATGTGTTGAAGGCATCCATCGGTGGATTTATTTTTGGTTTAGTAGGTGGTGGGATTGGTGTTTTCTTGGGCCAATTCTTAGCAAACTTAATAGGTTAGATAAATTATGAATAGAGAAAAACTTTCAGACGAACAAATTAATTTGGCACTCGCAGAGCTTGATGGTTGGGGATATGAATCAGGGAAACTGGTTAAGCAGTTTAAATTTAATAGTTTTGCGAGAGCCCTTGGCTGGATGGTGTCTGTTGGTGTAGAAGCAGATAAAATGGATCATCATCCCGAGTGGGCAAATGTCTATAATCGGGTGACTGTTCATTTAACAACGCATGATATGGATAATTCTGTGAGTAGTTGGGATATTGAGCTCGCTAAAGTGATGGATAAACTAAGCTAAGGAAAAATTTGTCCTTACCTTAGATGAAGAAAGTAAATAAAAAAAGCGCTCATTTTGAGCGCTTTCTTTATCTTATAGCGGGGGCCAGATTCGAACTGACGACCTCCGGGTTATGAGCCCGACGAGCTGCCACTGCTCTACCCCGCAACGACGGATGGGAATTATAACAAGTGACTTTTTAATGTCAAGGGAGAATTTAGAAAATGCCTAGATTAACAAAACTATATACTAAAAAAGGGGACGACGGCACCACTGCCCTTGGTGGGGGGCAACGCGTCGATAAAGATTCTGCTCGAGTTGTCGCCTATGGCACTGTAGACGAACTCAACTCACAAATAGGTGTTGCTGTTGCATCAGGACTAAATGAGAAATTAACGCAAGAATTGCTGGTGATACAGAATGAATTGTTCCATTTAGGATCGGATTTGTGCTTTTTAGAAGAAGATAAGAAAAAGTATCAACTTCCAGAAATTGGAGAACGGCACGTAGAAAAGCTTGAAAACTTGACAGATGAACTGTCTGCTATTGTTGGGCCGCTGGAGAATTTTATTTTGCCAGGTGGCTCGATTGGCTCTGCTCATCTACAAGTTGCTCGCACAGTTTGCCGCCGCGCTGAGAGAGATGTGATTACCCTTTCAAGGGATGAATCCATTGGCGCTTTTGTTTTACCCTATTTAAATCGCCTTTCTGATGCCTTATTTATTATGGGTCGCTTTGAAAATCATTCAAAAGGGGTGTCTGAACCGCTGTGGGATACGCTAGCATAGATTTTTGTGGTCTATATCCTTGAGAGGTACAAACGATGCTGACACTGATTTTGGGCGGAGCTCGTAGTGGCAAGAGTACCTATGCTGAAAAATTAGCTGCTGAAAAAGGACCCTCTGTTCTTTATGTGGCCACTGCTCAGGCCTTTGATGTGGATATGGCAGCAAGGATTCAAAAGCATCGAGAAGAACGGCCGTTTTCATGGCCAACCGTTGAAGCCCCAATGAATGTGGGTGCTGCTATTGAAGCATTTGACGAAGAGGTGGATGTCATCCTCATTGATTGCTTAACTCTCTTAACTAGCAATGTTTTATTAGCAAATGAAGAGAGTGGAGATGTGGAAACGGCCGTTTTTGATGAGATCAACGCCTTGCTTGAGGTTTATCAAAACTCTCAAAGCGAATGGATTATTGTTTCAAATGAAGTGGGCCTAGGCATTGTGCCTGCATATGAGCTTGGAAGAACTTATCGAGATTATTTGGGTAAGGTAAATCAAAAAGTGGCTCAATATGCTGATCGTGTTCTATTTATGGTTGCTGGTCTTCCATTGTTTGTAAAGTAAAATAATTTCCTGTTGGGGAGCTAAAGACAGTTTCATTGATTTTTATAGGAAAATTTTATCCACAGTTATTAATACTGCTACCAGTGTATAAAGTTTAATTTCTTATGTAACGAAGTGATTAGTTTGTTTATTTGTTAATTTCATTAGGTAAGTCAATAATATCCTCGATTAATTTAGGACATAGCTCACGTGCATTGCGAAAATATTGAGCACATTCAAATTCTGTAAACCCCCGACTTAATTGTGTTAGAGCTATATCGATCATTTCATCACCTGTTGGGATTGTCCACAATTTGATAATTTGATCCCGTCTTCCCTGAGTCAATATAAAATGCTCGTCCAAACTGAATTGTGCATATACTCCAGAATTAACGAAAGTTGCTAACAACTCTCCATCAATTTTCCACAATCTTGCTGAATCTTCTTCAATGCTCGTTGTTAAAACTTGTTCTCCATTTTGACTAATTTTAATTGTAGAAATTGGCGCATTATGGCCTACTAAGCTTGTCAATAATTCACCTTGCATATTATAAATAGTGACAGTGTTCTCAGAAGGGTAATCTATGAGTAAGATTTTCTCTCCATTTGAAGTTATTATAGGTGAATAATTTGATGGACTATTAACTAATGCACCATTAAGACTTAATAATTCCTCACCATTAAGTTTCCATAATTTGGTTCTGGTGTTATTTGCTGCGGCTAGAATAGCTTCCCCATCAGGTGTGTATTGAAGATGGAATGGCACAATACCAGAAAAAACAAAAGCATTATCTTCAATAATAGCTTGTTGCTCACCATTTAAATTCCATATTCGTATGCTTCCATCATATGCACCTCCAGTAGCTATTTGTTGGCCATCGGGGCTGAATGTTCCAGCAACAACTCCACTTTCATGACCTATCATTATTGCTAATTGCTCTCCGTTAAGATTCCAAAGTCTGGCTGTATTATCGACTTCACCATTATACTCACCACTTACAGTAAGAACTTTTTGAGAGTCCAAACTGAAAATGACATTATTTATACGAGAGTCATGACCAATTAACTCAATCAATAATTCTCCTTTTGAGTTCCATAACTGAACGACATATCTTTCATTATCAATGGTAGCTATAATATTTTTGTCATTACTGACAGAAACGATTTCTGAGGGGAAATTGATACTTTCTATATGTTTGCCTGTATTGTCCCAAAAAAATAATGTGCTGATGTCAACAGGCTTATAATCGATAATCTGAGCATCGCTGATACTTACTGTATAGCTGATATATTGTGTATTCCTAACAATCGTAACTAAGTTTTGAAATTCATTATCAAACCAAGAATTTTCAATAGGTAAAAAATGGTCTCGATCACTAGGGATAAAATATGTGACAAATTCATTATTTAATTCCGACAACCAAACTGCAGATGGCTCTCCTATTCCAATCGGAGGGCTACTTTGGGTGATAAATGTATTGTTATCTGGACTGAAAACAATGCCATTATTTGAATATTTGAAAGGTGCAATAGAAGAATTTATTATTTCCTCCCTTATCGCTGCATTTGTTGGCTTTGATTCAAAGATTGGCTTTGATTCAATGTTATGCTCATAATTTTCAATGAAAATCTCAGAAATAGGAGTAAAAGTGCCTTCGTAACTTTCTTCCCAAAACCAAATAGTCCGATCATTATGAATTGTTGCAATTCTATTAGTATCTGAGGCAAAAGTAACTTGAGCCACCTCGCGGCCATAATCTGCCATATTCAACATGCTTTTATATGCAAAGGAGTCTTGATCGGTTATCTGCCAAACTAAAACAGTATTGTTGCCGTGACCTGTAATAAGGTGATTGCCGTTTGGAGCAAAGGATAATGTAAAGATATTATTTCCAAACTCCGGTTTTGAAGTCAAATTTCTTTCTTGGAAATTCCATATCCATACATTTGCACTCTGCTCATTTTCTACTTCGACTGATTGGGTTAGCTGTCGAGTCACAAAAAGCACTCGATTTTGACTCGGATCAAATTGATAGGCAAAGATATCGGAGGATAATTCTGGGAAAGGTTGCGTAATTACATCAGTGCCGTCATATCTCCAAATGTTCAAAAAAAGCTCTGAATTTCCATAATCTTTAGTAATAAAGAATATTAAATTTTCATTTGGATGAAAAATCGGGAAATTGATACCTCTTAATTGGGTCCCCCCTGAATTAGTAGTATATTGATGTGTGAAGTGAGTTTGATTATTTACACTTGATAATGTAAGACCCGTCTCAGTTTCATATAAATAGAACTCTCCATTGGGGCTAAATGTGATTTTATTACTTATTGAATCAAGAATCGAAGTTTTATAGGGAGACATAAGTGCTTCCCAAAGAGCTCTTTGAGAAACTGTATCTTTGCTAATTTGAAATCCTGTTGTGGCAAGCAGGAGTGATAATTCAGGATCGGAATCCAATAGGCTATCTGCTTGATTAGCTAACTGATTTGCTTGAATTGATTGGCTCAGTTGACTAGCTAGATTTGCATTGGCATTGGCTTGAAATGCTAGAATAATTGCGACAATGAGAAGTACGCCAACAATGGCTGTTGCCCAACGTAAAATCGATCCAATTCTCTTTTGAGAGCGCAATTCTTTATCTTTGAGGCGGCTTGCTTCTCGTTCCTCTTGTCGCCGCTTCTGTTCAGCCTCTTTCTCACGGATTGCACGTGCGACTTCTTCACGACTTGCTCCTAAAAACCGGGCTGAAAGTCCATTGATGTGCAGTTGATTTTTGTTAAACCATTCAAGCGCCTGTTGTAATTTGGCACCACGATATAGAGCCCCTGTATCTCGATTTAAAGCTTCCCACTCTTTAGCTGCTTCTGCGATTTCATTTTGGATACGGATTGTATCCCGATTGTCATCTACTAGTTGCCGCAGCCATGGCCAAGCATCGATCAATTTTTCATGGGCGATTGTAATTGTCTTTAATGGATTTTTGTCACTTTCTTCAGACTTGTTTGTTACTTGATTGGTCGTTATAAGGCGAACACCTTCATCAGAAAGACTGTGAATGATTTCGTTAATTGCATCCTCATTAACCCCTTTGGGAACGAGTTCGGCAAAGGTGGCGGTTCGGCGAGTATCGGCACGGCCTTGCCCAACTTCAATGAGTTTTGAGAAGATATTTTTGGCAAGCTGTTTTTGTTGAGCGTTAAAGGTTTGGAAAACTTGATTTGCATGCCGTTCTAAGGCGCTTTCAATACCACCTCGCTCGATATATTCGGGCAGCGTGATGTCCATTGGTGCGCCTTTGGACGTCTTTTCAGCTTCAAATAGATCGCGTAAAGCGAAGCTCATAAGTGGGAGGGCACCAGGCTCTCCTTTCATATCGTCCATAATGCGAGAGACAAGGGCGGGATCGATTTCTGACCCAACGACAAGGGCGGGCAGGGTGATCGCTTTGGCTAAATCTTGAGGATCCATTGCGCCAACGAGTTGGAATTGCTGGCTCATGAGGGTTCGAAGCTCGGGATAACGAGCACAATGGGAGACGAAATCAGCACGAAGGGAGAGAATAATAATTGTACGGCTATTATCTGCTACGGCCGTTTTTGTTAGCATTTCAATAAAAGCGGATCTCACCCGCTCATCCTTTGTCTGCGTAAAGGTCTCCTCAAATTGATCCACTAACAGTACACATCTTTGGCGTGGGTCATCCGTCAAAAGTGTTTCAATTTGTTGATGTAAGGTTGATGCATTTGATGGGGCATTT
>JANQSK010000873.1 GCA_028284105.1 Anaerolineae bacterium | reverse complement strand
TAATAAAAAGGATTGAATTTGAGCGATAAAAACTTCCCTGCTGACATTCAAGTTTTAAAAGGCCCAGAAGCAGTTCGACAGCGTGTAGATATGTACTTTGGTGCCTGCATCCAAGAAGAAACTCTGGATAGGCTCCCCATTGAATTGATGTGCCATGCGATTGATGAAGTTATTGATGGGAACTGCAATTCAATTAAAATAATTGTTCATTCAACCTATTTTGAAGTCCATTATGATGCAGGTATTCCACTCACAATCATCAAACACACCAATGAAACTTATGCAGAACATATCATGTCACATCTTTTTGCCTGCAAGAATTTAAAGAAACATCTTGAGGTTGGGGATCATATGTGTAATTTGGGTCTTGCAACTGTCAATTTTGGGGCTGAATGGTGTGACCTTATAACCGTTTCCCAAAATCAAAAAGGACACTTTAAATTTCGTGAAGGCGGTCTGGAATCGAAAAATATTCAAAGCAGCAAGAAAGGAGAGCAGACAGTCATTAAGCTCAAACCGGATAAATCTCTTTTTGGTAATCTTTGGTTCACTTATGGAGGTGTGGCTCAAAAGGCTCAACGTCTTAGCAAACAGCTTACTGGCTTCAATATTGAGGTCGAAAGCGGCTAAGTTGATCGCTTAAAGAGGAGGACTCATGTCAAACAGCCAATATATGCTTGCTTCTTATCAAGTTCCTATTGATGAGCAAGCCTTCTTTCTTGAAGAATTAAACGCGACTGAACAAGCGTATCGAGATGAAAATCTCATCACAGCACAACCCATTATTCGCATGCGGAGCAACAAAGACCCCGAATTTCTTTTGGAGATTATTGAGTTTGTCAGCACCCAAGCGGTTGCAGACGTCATGGAAAATGCGCATGTTCAAAAGCATTGGGTAAAATTAGCAGGGATGTGGAAGAAAGGGGATTTTCCCGCCAAACAAATACCAGAAGCAAATATCCCTTGGGCTTTGATGGAAGCCATTCACAGCTAAGCAGAGGTTGTATGAAAAATCGAGACGTGTCAAACTGGTTTGATATTCAAGAATTAGCGCCAAATCTGTTTGGGATCGGTGAATTTGGTCATTATGAAGAGGTTTTATCCTTTTTATTGATAGGAGAACAAAGCGCCGTACTCATTGACAGCGGTTTAGGCTTATTCAGCATGAAGCATGAAGTTGAAAAACTCACGCAGCTTCCTTGTTCTGTCATTAATACCCATGCCCACTTTGACCATGTGGGTAGCAACTATGAATTTGATCATGTGGCCATGTTTGATCACCCTATTAATCGAAAAGCTGCCACAGATGGTTTTACAGAATCATATTTATCAAAGTGGATCACAGAACAGCAGTTTATGGGACATCCTCCACACGGAATGCGACAGCCTTATGTCATACTCCCGTTTCCCTTTGCCCAATTCTTTGGAGACAACGAAGCTGTGAATGACACCTTCCCCAACATGATTGCACTCCATACCCCCGGCCATTCGGATGAATCTGTCTCTTTCTTTGATCAGTCGACTGGATGGCTTTTTGCTGGCGATCTTCTTTACAATGGTCCGATTTTTATTGAAAAAGAGGGTGGCTTGCAAAAGTATCGAGACTCAATTGCCAAAGTTAACGCTTTAAATGATGTTACACGAATTTTTGCCTCTCACAATGAGTATGAGTTTTCTAAGCTACACCTTGAGGCAATTACGAAGGCATTGGATGGAATTTCAACAGTTGAATTGGAAGATGAGATTGTTATTGGGGAACGATTAAGATTAGTGCCTGTTTGAGTCCCCCAAATTTAAAACATTGATATTTTTATAATAGAAATGTCATTGCCGCTAAGGCGGTAATCCAAAATAAGGAAAGGAATGCCCGTCTTCACGGGCATGACAGGCAAGGAGGATGGTCATCCCTTTACCAATCTTTTCAACAGAGCTACCTTCGCGGTAATCCAAATAAGGATTTGACTGCCCGTCTTCACAGCGTGACGGGTAAATTGGTAACGGCCGTTAATCCCACCTATATTGCAATCAACTCGATACAATCGGAATCGTAAATCTAAAGGTCGCCCCTTCCCCTTTTTGACTTTCCACCCATATTTTGCCGCCATGATTTTCAACCATCAGCTTGCAATAGGCGAGACCAATCCCTGTACCTGAAGCAATATCCTGATCACCTGTTTCAAACTTTTCAAACACTTTGTCTATGTGTTCTTTATCAATGCCAATACCCGTATCACTTACCACAAACTCAATATCATTTCCAACACGGGCTGCGGATAGTGTAATAGTGCCCCCACTTAACGAGAATTTAACAGCATTGCTCAACAAGTTCGTAAGAACACGGATTAGCTTATCAAACTCACCCTCAATCACTGGGTATTCCGGCAAGAAGTTTACAAAAAAGGTGAGATTGTGTTTTTCAACTGAGGGTTTTATGAGGCTAGATGCAACATCAAGCAAATCTTGAGGATTGATTTTTGATTTACTCAGTGAATAATCTCCTGTTCTCAACAAAGAAACATTGAGAAGATCATCGATCATTTTGGATAAAGAGTGTGCTAATTGCAAAATTGAATTCAATGAATTCTCCATGCTTTCAGGATCACGTGCATCAGGTTCAATTTGTAATATGGTACCCAGCCGTAAAATGATGGCTGTCAATGGAGAACGCATATCATGGACGAGCATTTGGGTTAATTCATCTCGAAACTTCTCGGCTTTAACGAGCTGTTGATTGCTTTGCTCTAACGATTGCACAAGACGATTAGTAATTGAGCCGACAGCTGTCAATTGTTGGGAAAAATCTTCAATGCTTTTAGAATGTCTCGTAAGCTGTGGGATATCAAGGGAGTTTACGAGCCTTGTTTGAAGGTAAGTCACTAAGACGTCATCAAAGGTCCAAATCCCTCTAAATTCTCGCTCATGGCTTGGTGTGTCGAGCCCGGTTAAATCTTCAGCAACTAAACACGAAAAAAACTGGGGTGAATCTATTAATAAGAACCACTCCTTGACAAGTTGATGTTCTTCACTGATAGGCACATAGTGAATATTTGGAATTTGGGGAAGGGAAACATCTGGGATACCAAAGATCCAAATATTATCAACAACCTGCGCCAATTTTTTATACATTTTGATTCGTGGTAGAAAGAAACTGAATTTTTGAAAGCCTGCAAAGAGAGATCCTTTGCACTGCATATTCAAAATCGATTCTTCCATGTTGAAAGATAAAGTTTTTAATGCCCCACGATAGAAGGCATAAACTTGTCTAACACCCCATTTTTCCGCAAGAGGATATAGGGCAAAATCTTGTTGAAGGGCATTCATAGTTCACCTTGAAAATTTGTTCAGGGGACTGCCATATGGCGACCAGTTACAAATTTTAATCAAAATTAGCTTGGAATCAAATAAATTTTTGGGCTAGATTTATTTAGTGATTGTTAAGATGATAAAAAACGGCCGTTTTAATTCACAACTTCTCGATCCAAATCACACTCATTCGATCGTAAAATAGTGTTAATTGCTTTTTATAAATCACGAATTTTTATAAACACAATATTCCATTAACAGAAGGTGGTGTATGAGCCGTCCATTAGTTATTTTTGTCGATGTTGACGACACCTTTGTGCGCTCATTTGGCAACAAACGAATTCCTATTCCGAGTACGATCGATAGAATTCAAACATTGTTTGAGGAAAAGGTTGAGCTATATTGTTGGAGCTCTGGTGGTGCAGAATATGCCAGAAAATCAGCCGAAGAGTTCAAAATTGCCCACTGTTTCCTCGGATTTTTACCCAAACCCAACATACTGATTGATGATGTTTTGCTATCAGATTGGTTTGAATTAGCGGAAGTGCACCCAAATCAAGCTGCAAATTCATCACGTAAGGATTTCGAGCTTCTAATAGGTCGATAAGCATATGAAAATTGATATCTTGGCTTTTAAGGTGAATTCATGAAACCGCTTCAAGGTGGACGCGAAGGGAAGATTTTCCAAAACGAGCAACATGTTCATCGGCCGGCAGGTTTTTGGTCACCGGCCGTTCATAGCTTACTGGCTCACCTCCACACCCAAAATGTCACCGCCGTTCCTAAACCTATAGGTTTCGACGAAGCTGGCAACGAGATCGTCAGCTATATTCATGGTGAGGTATCCAATTATCCTCTTTCGGCCGATGCAAAAAGTGTCAACGCTTTAGAATCAGCAGCTCGACTTTTAAGACAGTACCATGATGCCACGGTTTCATTTTTAAATAGCCACACAAAGGCACTATCTTGGCAGCTCCCCATTCGTTATCCGGCTGAGGTGATATGTCACGGTGATTATGCCCCATACAATGTTGTGCTAGACGGAGAAACGGCCGTTGGTATCATCGACTTTGACACTGCTCACCCCGCCCCTCGAAACTGGGACATTGCTTATGCGCTTTACAGATGGGCGCCGTTT
>JANQSK010000862.1 GCA_028284105.1 Anaerolineae bacterium | reverse complement strand
CATTGGGCACACGTTACAGCTCACCCCCAATGACCGCTGTCTCAATATCATGCCGCTGTTTCACATTCACGGATTGATGGCGGCCATTTTGTCATCATTAACGGCTGGCGCGAGTATTGTGTGCACACCAGGCTTTCTAGCTCCTAATTTTTATGGCTGGTTGGCTAAATTTGAACCCACTTGGTATACGGCCGTTCCAACAATGCACCAAGGCATACTGGCTCGAGCTAAAGATAATCAGGGCATCATTGATGAGTCCCATCTTCGCTTCATTCGCTCCTCTTCAGCCTCATTACCACCGTCTGTCCTTGAATCCCTTGAAAATACATTTGATGCCCCCGTCATTGAGGCCTATGGCATGACAGAAGCGGCCCATCAAATGGCATGTAATCCATTACCACCCAAAATCCACAAAGCAGGCACAGTTGGGCCAGCCGCAGGACCCGAGGTCGCGATTATGGATAATGACGGCAATTTGCTGGAACCGGGACAGGTTGGTGAAATAGTCATTCGTGGCGAGAATGTCATGGGTGGTTATGAAAACAATCCTGAGGCGAACGAAACAGCGTTCACCAATGGCTGGTTCCGCACCGGCGATCAAGGTGTCATGGATGATGAACGATATATCACCATTACGGGCCGTCTCAAAGAAATCATCAATCGGGGTGGCGAAAAGATTTCCCCACGTGAAGTTGATGAAGTACTTCTTGAACATCCTGATGTTATCCAATCACTCGCCTTTGCTGTTGACCATCCACAGCTTGGTGAAGATATCGTTGCAGCCGTTGTGCTTGAGACAGATGCGGATGTAACCCCCTTGGAAATCCGCCAATTTGCAGCCCAATCGCTAGCTGATTTTAAAGTGCCTCGCCAAATCATCGTGATGGATGAAATTCCAAAAGGACCAACGGGCAAGCTCCAGCGCATTGGCCTAGCTGAGCGCTTAGGCATCACGGCCGATTTACCCGACTTTGAGAAGATCACCGACTGGACACCCGCTAACAACAGCACTGAGCAACTCCTTTCTGATATTTGGTCAGATGTGTTAGGGCTTCAGTCCAGCAACGGCAAACCAGCTGTGGGTATTCATGCCCAATTTTTAGAGCTTGGGGGTGATTCTGTCACTGCCACCCAAATTATTTCTCGAATTAAACATCATTACAACGTTCAATTGACCTTTATTGAACTGTTTGAAACACCAACGATCTCAGAACAAGCCGAACTTGTAGAAAAATTACTCCTTCTTTCAAATAATAGACCATTGGAAGATGATATTGTCGCGGCATTTGAAGAAGGCGAACTGTAAAATTAGATATTGTATTGGAATCAAAAATCGAACATATGCGTTATCCGCTAGCCTACCCACAAAAGCGGCTCTGGTTTTTAGAGCAGTTTGATCCGGGAAAAAGCACCTATCATGTTTACGGCCGTTTTCATCTTTACGGTCCGCTTTCGATCCCAAGACTAAAACAAGCGCTGCACCTTGTTGTGCAGCGGCATGACGTCCTACGCACCGCGTTTGGTGAAGAAGATGGCTTGCCTTACCAAATTGTTTATCCTGACGTTGACCTTCCCTTTGAATTTGTAGACCTACGTTCCACCACAAATCCAAAAGCTGAGGCTGACCGAATTTGTAGTGAGGTGATGAAACGGCCGTTTGATTTCTACACGCCACCGCTTTTCCGTTTATTGCTACTTCAAGTTGATGAGGAACAGTTTGAGTTCTTGCTGGTAATGCACCACATCATCACCGATGGCTCATCACGTGAAATCTTTTATCAAGAGCTGTCAGAAGCTTATACGGCCGTTTGCCAATCGACTTCTCCCAGTTGGTCTCCACTCACGATGAGCTATGGCGAATACGCAAGCAATCAGCAGCAAAAACAGCGCCAAGGGGATTGGAAAGACGCGCTTAGCTATTGGAAAAAACAGCTAGCCGATGCCCCTCAGCTTCTTTCTTTACCTACTGATTCTCCAAGACCCAATGTGCAAACGTTCAATGGTGCAAAGAGCCCCATCACGCTTTCACCCATGCTGTTCCAGCAGCTCAAGCAGTTTTGTAAAGAACATGAGCTAACCCCATTTACCGTTTTCATGACGGCATACAAGCTTTTGCTTCATCGGTATGCCCAAGAAGAGGACATTCTCGTAGGCACTGCTTCAGGAAATCGAACGGAGCTAGCCCATGAACGGATGATGGGCTTTTTTGTAAACAACGTTGTTCTTCGCACCAACTTTTCAAAAGACAAGACAGCGCTTGAATTAATGCAGCAGGTCAAACAAACTTCGCTAGAAGCATTTTCAAATCAGGATGTTCCGATTGAGATTGTGGTTGACGAGGTTGCAGAAAGAAGTGTCGGACACAGTGCTGTTTTCCAAACGATGTTTATTCTTCAGTCAGAACGTTCAACGGCCCTTTCGTTCCCAAACGTGCGCGTTGAATCGGTTGAAACAGAGGGCATCGCTTCAGCTGTAGATATGACGCTGTCGCTTCAAACATCTCACTCGCAGCTTAAAGGGTTTGTGGAATATAACACCGACCTATTCAATCAATCCCGAATTGAACGGATGATGATGCATTTTGAGCAGTTCGTGAATGGGTTAATTTCATTTCCAAATCGCTCATTTCGACAACTCTCACTGTTACCCTCGATAGAAAAACAACAGATGCTTGGTGTATGGAATAACACGGCCGTTTCGTTCCCCACATTCCAAACGCTTAGTCAGTTAATTGAATATCAAGTCGATCAAACCCCAGAAGCCACTGGGATCATTCACAAAAACGACCAAACAAGCTATGAATCCCTAAACAAGCGTACCAATCAGCTGGCACGACATCTCCAACAGCAAGATATTCAATTGGGTGATCGCGTTGGGCTCCATTTGGAACGCTCAATTGACCAAATCATTGCCTTTCTTGCCATTATCAAAGCGGGTGCTATCGTGGTGCCTCTTGATCCATCCTATCCTCAAGCACGCCTCGCTCTTTATGCCGAAGACAGCCAAATAACGGCCGTTATCACCCATACAAGCTTAATACCGCTCTCTTTTACATCGGCCAACTCGATTTTGATTGATCAAACAGAACAATGGCAAACCTTATCAGACGAGAATCTCAATACGGCCGTTGAAAGTTCTCATCTTGCTGCCATTTATTACACCTCTGGCTCATCAGGAACACCAAAAGGCGTCATGTTGACCCACCAAAATTTGGTTCATTATGCCCAAAGTGCCGCACATCAATTTAAACTCACGCCGAATGATCGCATGCTGCAATTTGCAACGATTGGGTTTGATACCTTTATCGAAGAAGTGTTCCCAATTTTAAGCTGTGGCGGCACCTTAGTTTTGCGAACAGATGAGATGCTCGATAGTCTGCAAAACTTTGCGTCATTCATTACACAGCAACATGTAACCGCAATCTCATTACCCACCGCATTTTGGCATCATCTCACAGAAAATATTACAGAGGTCCAATTCTCTGGCTCCCTTCGATTGGTCATCATTGGAGGAGAACGGGCACTACCAGATCGATTAGCTCAGTGGCAAAACAAGATATCTTCTTCTTTCCAGCTTATCAACAGCTATGGGCCGACCGAGGCAACGGTTGTCAGCACGATGGCCTTTTTAGAAACGGCCGTTCTTCCCCCATACACAGAATGCCCAATCGGCAAACCTATCCCCAATACGCAGGTTTTGGTGCTCGATTCTCATCAGCAGCCTGTTCCTGTTGGGGTACCGGGTGAACTTTATATTGGGGGAAAAGGTGTTGCCGCGGGATATTGGCAACAGCCTCAAAAAACGGCCGAATCGTTTATTAAACTTCCACGAAAAATCACCCGCTATCTGCCAGCATCCGGCAGCCACTTTTACAAAACGGGTGATATCGTGCAGTGGAACGACTCAGGCGAACTCATCTTTATTGGCCGAACCGATCAGCAAATAAAAATTCGCGGTGTACGGGTTGAGCCTTCGGAGATTGCATTTTGTTTGCGAGAACATACGGCCGTTGCTGACGCCATCATCCAACCTTATACCCAAGCCAACGGGGAAATGCAGCTCATTGCTTACCTCATTTTGAATGAGCCTGTTGCACATGAGCAGCTTAAAACACACATTGGCAAAACAATGCTCCCTCAAATGATTCCGAGCCAGTTTTGCACTTTAAAACAGTGGCCACTTATGCCAAATGGTAAGGTTGACCTTGCATCCTTACCTGAGCCGTATCTAGAAAACATTTCTAAATTAAAATCGTTTACATCCCCTGAAACAG
>JANQSK010000861.1 GCA_028284105.1 Anaerolineae bacterium | reverse complement strand
GGTGTCGCAGTAATCGTAGGTGCTGGTGGCCCAATGGGGCAAATGCATGTTCAGCGTGCCATTGAATTGCCTGATGGTCCTCGACTCATTATTGCGACGGAACTCAACCAAAAACGATTGGACACCTTACAAACCCGTTTTGCCCCACTTGCAGAAGAAAATAATTGTCATTTGATCACATTTAATCCAAATGATGCAGAAATGTCACTTGAACAGTTGGTGATGGAGCAAACCAACAATGAAGGTGCGGATGACGTTGTAATCTGTGTGCCTGTGGCTCCGCTCATGAGCGAAGGCAATAAATATATGCACCACAATGGGATGCTGGTTTTGTTTGCCGGTGTGCCTAATGGGACGATGGCGCCATTGAATTTGAGTGATGTTTATTTACATAATGCACAGTTGACGGGGACTAGCGGTTTAACGATTGATGACCAAACGGCCGTTATGCGTCGCGCTATGGAAGGCACCCTGTCACCCGGGCGAGCTGTTGCGGCAATTGGTGGAATGAATGCTGCTCAAGAAGGCATTGTGGCCATGATGGAAAGTAAATATCCTGGCAAAATCGTCATCTTCCCCCAAATAGAAGACTTTCCGCTTTTGGGATTAGATGAATTGGGAGAAGCGTATCCTCAAATTGCTGAACTTCTAGGGCCAAATGAGATGTGGACGGATGCTGCCGAAGAGGCGCTTTTTAATGAGTTCCACGTCGATGGAGACGAAGCTTGATTTATACGGTCACCATGAACCCGGCTCTTGATAGAGAGCTTGCTGTACCGCAAATCATTGAAAATGAAGTGTTGCGGGCAACCCATTCACAAGTTGACTTTGGTGGGAAGGGATTCAACGTTTCGCGGATGATTGCTGCATTGGGTGGTGAATCTGTTGCTGTCGGTTTTGTTGGTGGGAAAAGCGGTGAAATCTTGCAGGATGGCTTGATTGCTTCGGGTATTCGCACCGAGTTTGTCTGGCTATCTGAGGAAACACGGACGAATGTGTCGATTGTGGCAAACGGCCGTTATATCAAAGTCAATGAATCTGGGGCGACGATTTCCAAAGGAGATTTCAAGGTTCTCATTTCAAAGATTCATTCGCTCGCGAAGGCTGGTGATTGGTGGGTGTTAGCAGGTAGTTTGCCACCGGGTGCCCCCGTTGATGCTTATGCCCAAATAACGGCCGTTTTAAAAAAGAAGAATGCGAAAGTAGTGCTCGATACAAGTGGGGTGCCATTAGCAAAAGGCTGTCAGGCTGGTCCTCACTGGATTAAACCGAATGAGACAGAACTTGAACAGATAGTTGGGATTGATGATCCTTTAATTGGTGCGCAGGCACTTCGCACGATGGGCGTGCAAAATATTGCATTAACCCTTGGTGAAAAAGGGGCCTTTCTCATTACAAATGAAGGTGTGTGGCAAGGCCATCCGCCAGAAATAGTTGAACAAAACCCAATTGGTGCAGGCGATTCTTTCTTAGCAGGACTTGTCTGGGCGTTAAGCGAGGAGCACCTTTTGGAAGATGCTTTCAAGTGGGGATTGGCCTGTGGTGCAGGTACTGCAGAACAACCCGGAACACAAGTTGGGGTTATAGAAAGAGTAACCCAATTGAAAGAACAAGTTAGAGTCACTCGATTTATGGAGGAAAAAGTATGAATGTTGTAGAAGGAAAGAAGGTGAATAAACAACCCGCTACATTTCCAATAGGACGTCATCTTTTGGTCGGTGCAAGTATTGGCCTCTATTTTGGTTGGTTCTTTCGACCTGCTCGCGAACCAAGTATGTTCGTCATCTTATTTTTAGGCATTTTGATCACAATTGCATTATCTGTGTGGCAAATCTTCCGTCGTAAGCAAGAAAATAAAACCGTTGGACAAATTGTTTCAAGAATTCCAGCAACGTTTGTTCAATATGCATTTGTGCTATCTATTTTAGAAGCGCGTCATTTTGCTTTTGATTTTGGCGGTCGTTTTGCTGTTGTTGTCATGACAACCATCATGGGGGCGATTGCTGGTGTTTGGATGGCCTATAAACAGCATCGCGGTTAGGTGCAAATTTTAGTACCAATTTGCTATACAGTTTGAACCTTTCGTAATTGGGGTCATAAGGTGCCTCATGTAGCGAAGGGTAATTGTATACTTTTAATAGTTAAGATACAGTTAAATTTACAAAAATCCTATAGATTTTGGTGATTTCTTTCACATATACTATTGTGCGAAACCTTATTCCAGAAGGATCTCGCCGTGAAAGGATCATCTAATAACTCATTCCAAACAATGTTGATTGCCATGCTGGCAATCTATGCACTTTTTTTTAATGTTATGTGGCAATCGGGGGCCTTGCCACCTTTTGACATTTTTCATTACGCTAAAAGACCCATCAACACAACGCACTACAGTTTAAAGTTTTTTGATATCAATGGGCAATCACCCAATGAACCGCTTTATTTGGATGCGCCAAATGATTGGATAGACGATCGCGAGCGGTATGATGCGCTCGATTTAGTGAATAAGCTCGGTATTGCCGTTTATGACGGTGATTTTGAAACAGCCGAACAATTACACGATCAACTCGTGTCCGAATATTTTATCAATATTGATTCAGCAACATATGAGTTGGTGCTGCGTGTGGTTAATCCGGTCGAAAAATATACGATGGATGGGCATGAAACAATTGTTGATCAAGTGATGCAACGATATGAATTTCATCGGCAGCTTGTAACCAATTAGGACGACTTTTTAGATGTCCGACGCACTGGATGAGGCTCATGAGAGTCCGGTGGTGGCAGGCTATCAAAATCGTAAAATGTAATATTCTGCCTTTCTGGTTTTTGTCGCTCAGGTCTAAGGTTTCGCTGGTTAGTTTTACGGGCTTGAATTAAACGGCCGTCTTTCCACTCCAAGTCATACCACCATTTCCACGCTTTGACCCTTTCCCCAAATCCAAACCAATCATCAGCTCGACTCAGGAATTTCCTGGTGGCGGGTACATTAATTGCCAACCATAGTGCCCAGCGATAGCTTAATACGCCATCTTCCTTATTAAATGGACAGACTTTTAAACAGCGCCCGCAGGATGAACCACCTGGATTCATAATGCGATACCGAGTGCATGATTCTACATCGGGCTTCCACATCTCGTACCCATTAAACATGACTTTATCTCCAAAAGAAATGGCTCCTGGCGGGCACTCTCGAGCGCATTTGAGGCATTTGCTGCAAAAATCCTGTAGGCCAAAGTCAATGGGCTTATCCACAGCAAGCGGCAAATCTGTCGTAACAACTGTTGTTTTGAAACGGGGTCCCATAAATGGATTGAGCACCACTTCACCAATTCGGCTCAGCTCACCTAACCCTGCTAGAAGAGTTAGCGGAATATGGTTGACATGGCTTCGATCATTGGTGTGTGGGTCAGCGTCATAGCCAAGCTGCCGAATATAATCAGCAACCGTCACACCAATGACGCTCCCCTTCGTGTAGGCAATGTAGCTTTGGGCACCGCTAATCCAATCATCCCCACTGGCAGCCGCCATCGTTTTCTGCCCTTGGTCGATCAACATGACGATAGCGTATTTGTGTTTTGCCTCGACAGGATTGCCGTGGAAATCATGGGTGAACCATGCCCATTCAGGGAGTTCACAAATACCAACCATGTCGGCTTCTAGAAAATAACAGAGGGATTTGATGTGGTTGGCAAGTTCTTGAGGATCTTCTGGAATGGGGGCTTTTTCTTCGTTGGTTTCCCCTTGATGAAGCGGGATTAATGCATTGGCCACTTTGCCCATCGAGCGAGAGATAGGGTATTTTGAGACAAATCGCCTGAGCTCTTGCTGTGGCTTTTTACCCAGGTCGCCAAAGTTTGCGCGAATAAAGAAGTTGGCTCGATGAGGAATGCGAGGAATATTGTCCGTAATGAGGGTCGTTGTTTTATCGACGCGCTTAATCTTCTCCATTGGGTATTTGCCGAAATGAAACGGCCGTTTTTTTCGTGAAAATAAGCGCAACATAGCAATTCTCCTCAGTTTGACAGTCGCAAGAAATT
>JANQSK010000852.1 GCA_028284105.1 Anaerolineae bacterium | reverse complement strand
GTTGCCTTTGCATCAGATAACCTCCGCCGTACCGTTCAAATTTCCGTTGAACATACAAACCCTTCTGTTGCAAGTGACATCGCTATTGCTTGGGGAAATCTCCTCATTCAAGACCAGCAAATCCAAAATGATAAAAATAGGCAAGAAGACCGCATCGATATCGTCTTTCAAGATGCCCCTTTCCAAAGCCTTGACTCACCCAAAACGCAAATTAATACGCTAGCCGGCGCTGTCTTTGGCGCGATTCTTGGCACAATCATCATTTTTGTGCTGGAATGGCTTGAATCTGGCGTCATGCGGCGCAGCGAAGACATCGAAAAATATTTAGATTTACCGGTTATTGGACAAATTCCAAACTAACAGACATTTGCTAACGACAAGGAACATTTCCTTATGAATTTAATTACCTTAACTGACCCGCGTTCTCCAATTAGTGAAGCCTATCGGACTTTACGAACAAATTTATCCTTTTACAGCTTGGATGAGCCCATTCAAACCTTAGTAGTTACTTCGGCTGGCGCAAATGAAGGCAAAAGCGACACGATTGCCAACCTTGCAGTCACGATGGCACAAGGTGGACGTAAAACCATCTTAGTTGATTGTGATTTACGCAGACCTGCTTTACATGATATTTTTGACTTAAAAATGGAGCCTGGTTTTACCAATATGATCTTAGAAGATGGGGCTGATGTGCCTTTGCAAGAAACGGCCGTTGATAACCTTTATCTGCTCTCATCAGGCACACTACCCCCAAATCCTGCTGATCTTTTAGGAAGCGCCAAAGTAGACAGTATTATCAGCTCACTACTGGAAAAAGCAGACATCATACTTTTTGATGCCCCACCAGCCATTGCCGTCACCGATTCGGCCGTGCTCGGTGCTAAGGCAGATGGTGTTCTTCTCGTTATCAATGCAGGGAAAACCCGTCGTGATCACGCTGAACGCGCTAAAGAAATATTTGAAAAAGCCAAAGTAAGAGTTGTTGGAGCCACATTAACCAATGCGCCGCAGGATAGTAGTTTAGGAGGATATTATAGCTAATCTATCATTAGGTATGATACGCTAAACTGTAAATCACAACACGCTGTTACAAAAGTTCTGTAAAAAATAATCATCAGGAATTAGGGGGATTTATGGAATATCATTTTCTAATTCCACAAATTCCGTAAATCTCCGATTTTTAATGTTCTTATGTAACAAATTAATAAACGATATTGACACTTTGTATCTGTAGGTAGTAAAAAATGGCAACACACAAAAGAGACATTCAAACCTTAGGTGAAGAAATTGCCAATGCTGTTACACACGGTATTGGGACCGCATTAAGTATCTCAGGGCTTACCCTCTTGGTCGTAACGGCCGTAATGCTTCAAGACCGCATTCGTATCGTTGCAGTCAGCATTTATGGGGGTACACTCGTCTTCCTCTATTTAGCATCAACGCTCTATCACAGCTTTCAATTCAAACCAGTCAAACGATTTTTCCACATCATGGATCACATCGGCATCTTTTTCCTCATTGCAGGAACCTATACACCGTTCCTACTGATCAAAATGCGTGATACATCTGGCTGGATATTGCTAATTACCCTTTGGACATTAGCCATAATAGGCGCAAGTATCAAAGCTTTTTTTACCGATCGATATACAAGAGTTTCAGCCATTATCTACATATTAATGGGCTGGGCAGTTGTGTTTCGTTTTGATGCCTTTGTGTCTTCAATCGATTCAGGCGGATTTTGGCTTGTTGTCGCAGGAGGTCTTAGCTATACAATCGGCGTCATTCCCTTTTTGATGCATAAATTGCCCTATCATCACGCAATTTGGCATCTATTTGTGATTGGTGGAAGCGTGTGTCACTTCTTAGCCATCTTCCGCTATATCTTGCCACTTTAATCACATGGCTGACATAAAGGCGAGTACACTTCGCTCAAAAACGCCTACCATTGAAATCTATGTCAAATTGGCTCAATATCCAATTTTGAGCGATCAAATTCGGATGCAAATGCGCCAAGAGCTCTTTTCGCGTGGCATTATCAATCAAATCGATTTTGAGTTTGAAGTTAAGAATCTAGCCTTAGAGTCTCAGATTCGGGAAGGGTTAAACGATCCATATAGCCAAGAGGACGATAGCACTTGGCAAAAACGGCTAGCAACCGTTCGGGACATTCACACTGATAATCTTTTCGCAAACAATATTGGGGTTGTGCTTCTCGATCAGCTCATTCAAGATGTTTTGCAACATGAAGGAAGAGTCAGTCAAGGCATTGACCTCACCTTTAATCCTGAAATTGCGCCTTGGGCACTGCTATTTAATCAGGGACGCATTTATGAAGCCCTGCCTCCACCACAGCGAGCCGCCGTCAATCACCATTTAGAAGAATTAAAGGTTGTTTTAATAAAACGGCTCATTTCTGATCAGCTTAAATTCATTGGATTAGCCAAAAAAGTGTTTTCCATTGAGGATTTACATTGGATATATGAACGTCTTGTGGGGGCTGGGAAAATCGGCGGTAAAGCGGCAGGGATGGTGCTGGCGTGGAAAATTTTGGAGAAGTCTTCGTTGCATTCTGGCACAGATATTCGGGGCAATCTCACGATGCCGGAAGCCTATTTCATTGGCTCTGAGAGCGTTTATGAGTTTTTGTCTATTAACAACTTCAATCGGTTTAATAATCAGAAATATTTAGACGAACAGTCTCAACAGCTCAAATACAAAGAAATTATCTCAACGTTTATGGAAGGGCATTTGCCTGACCGGCTCGTAACGCATTTGCGCGAATTAATGCAGCGCATCAATAAACGGCCGTTTGTCGTGCGCTCATCTAGCCTCTTAGAAGACAATCTCAACCAATCCTTTTTCGGTGTTTACGAAAGTATCATTTGCACCAATCAAGCCAGTGAGTCTGAAAATTTTAAACAGCTTTTGGATGCAATTCGCAGAATCTATGCCTGCACCTTTAATCCAGCAGCCATTAAAAAGCGTAAAATGCACCGACTGCTCGACTACGATGAGCGGATGGCTATCATTATTCAACCGCTCATAGGTGAAGAATACGGCCGTTATTATTTTCCCCCTATTATGGGATTTGGATTATCTGCTTCTCAAAAACAAGAGAAAAATTCAGATGGAATTTTACAATTAGCGGTTGGGTTCAATGATAAGAACCAGCCAGAAGGCTCACCTCACTTGAGGTACACGATTGAATTGAAAAATCCTAATACACGGAAATCACCGACTGAATATTTACCAGGTCGTTCTCTTCAATCGAACATCAAAGTGATAGATAAAGAAGCTGACTCGCTACGCGAAATCCCTCTTTATGACATCATGACCCAAGACTTTCCGAGGCTGCCCCAAATCGCCTCAAGCGTTGTTAATGAACGCTTTCAACCCATTACACCTGATGCAAATGGACCATTTGCGCTCACCTTTTTAGGCCTCACAAAGGACCCTAAATTTGTACGGCTTATGAGAACCGCCTTATCTAGGCTGGAAAAAGCCTACAATATGCCAATCAAGGTTGAGTTCGCTATTCAAATTATTGAAAAAAGAGGTGATGTGGACTATAAAATCCACATCTTACAGTGCCATCCTCAAAGCTAGCTAATCATGAATACAACCATGTCGCCAGACATGCTTATTTCGCTCAAGAAGTGTATCAGCTTCTTTAGGCCCCCAGCTTCCAATTGGATAACTCACCATCGATGGGCTATTTGAATCATTTTCCCATCCAGAAATAACGGGATCAATGATTTGCCAGGCCGCTTCAATCCCATCGCTTCGAGTATAAAGGGAAGCATCACCACGAATTGCGTCTAGCAACAAGCGTTCATACGCATCAGGCAGCGGACTTCCTTTAAATTCTGATTGGTAGTGGAACTCCATCGACACCTCTTGTGTTTCAACCGAATCCGGAATCTTCGCTTGCAAAGAAAAATGAGCCCCTTCATCAGGTTGGATGCACATTGAGAGAACGTTTGGGACTAATTGTGTTTCATCGAGCTCCTCAAACATTAAATGTGGCGGTCTTTCAAATTGAATGATGATTTCTGTGTTCTTTTTCTTTAGGGCTTTACCCGACCGAAGATAAAAAGGAACTCCCTTCCAGCGCCAATTATCGATATACATTGTCAAGGCTGCATAGGTTGGTGTCTGAGAATTTTCAGCCACCCCATTTGCATCGAGATACCCTTCATATTGTGCTCTAACAGTTTGACCAAGATCTAATGGTCGAATTGATGAAAATAGCTTGAACTTTTCATTCCGAACTGCATCAGCTTTGAAAGACGCAGGGGGTTCCATCGCCACCAGTGACAAAAGCTGCATCAAATGATTTTGGAACATATCACGAACCACACCTGCTTGATCGTAATAGCCTGCCCGATGACCCACATCAACGCTTTCAGTCACAGAAATTTGTACATTATCAATGTAGTTGCGGTTCCAAACAGGCTCAAAAATCGTATTGGCAAACCGAAAATAAAGAATATTTTGAGCTGTTTCTTTTCCTAAGTAATGATCAATGCGATAAATTTGATGTTCATCAAAAACATGATGTATGGCTTCATTTAGATCACGGGCAGATTGCAAATCATGACCAAATGGTTTTTCAATAACGATTCGCCGCCATCCCTTTTCTTCACTGACCATGTTGTTTTCACCTAAGAATTGAACAACCGGTACAAAGAAACCTGGAGCAATTGCCAAATAATAAAGTCGATTCGCAGGAAAATCTTCGAGCCCATAAAGGAATTGCCTTAAAGCGCCAAAATCCGCACTATCTGTTAAATTACCCTTAAAATATGAAATATGCTTGCAGAAAGAGTGCCACTCTTCGTCAACTAGTTCATCACTGGCAAACTGTTGCATTCCTTCATATAGAAGATCCCTAAATTGGTCTCCATCCCAATCACGTCGTGCATACCCCACAATATTAAATTGAGGAGGCAGGCGTTTTTTACAGTAGGAGTTAAAAAGCGCAGGTATTAGTTTTCGTCTTGTCAGATCGCCGGAAGCCCCAAAAATCACGATGGTTGTGGGTTTATCATTCATAATGCCTTTTTCTCCAAATTTGCATCATTTAGGTAAAAACCAAAAAGTATCTTAAAAAAGAGCCAACTGACTAGTGGTTTTCACAGATAAATTTCACATGTTTAACCTGTTTTATTTCAGGTTAAATTGCGAAATTTATACTTGTTGGTCAAACTTATTCTAGCAGAATGATTAGGTTTTTGAAGTCGGGTATCATTCATTAATCATTCGCTATACTTGGCTCTAATGATTGTTGAAAAGTTTTGCTATATTTTTGATACTGCTTAGAAGCATATTCTATTCTTTCTAAAGTTGAATCATTTAACGGCCGTAAAACCTTCGCTGGCACACCCCCAGCCAATGAGCCTGAAGGAATCAATTGATTTTCCCTTACCACAGCACCTGCGGCGATTAAAGAATCGTTCTCAACCGTTGCCCCGTCTAAAACCGTCGCATTCATACCAATCAAACAGTTGTCACCAATATCGCATCCTTCAACAATGGCACCATGTCCTAAAGTCACACCATTCCCAATGACTGTATCATGAATGACATTCACATGAACAACACAATTATCCTGAATGCTCGTTCCTTCACCGATCCGAATTTGCCCCGTGTCGCCCCTTAAAACAGCCCCAAACCAAACAGATGATCCTGCACCTATAACAACATCCCCAATAATTGTGGCGTTCGGAGCAACAAACACATCATCCGCAATCTGTGGCACTTTATCACCGAGCTTATAAATCATTCAATTCACTCCAATATTTATCGCATTTTTCTGCATTATAAAACATCCCAATAGATGGGATCGCAACTTCCATTTTTCTTTGCATTGAATCATCGTGTGGGGTACGATTCATGCACATTTTCACTTCTGGGAAGAGGATAACTCATGACATCAATAATGACCTTGCTTTTGACAATTTTTGTCCAAACAACCCCACAGGGATCAACACCTGTTTGGTTACCTATACTAATTATCATCATTCTACTTTTGCTATTGTGGTGGGGCTTAACCCGCAACTCCGTTACAGATAGCCAAGCCGATTCACATGATGCACACGATCATGATGCGCATGGGGGTCATGCACATGATGATCACCACGGTCATGACCCTCACGGTCATGAAGACCAACCAAAATCAATACCAGAGCCAGAACCGGAACCAGAACCAGAACCAGAACCTGAGCCGGAACCGGAACCAGAACCAGAACCTGAGCCAGAACCGGAACCAGAGCCAGAACCAGAACCTGAGCCAGAACCGGAACCAATTGTTCCTGTGGCTGCTACCGAACCAGACGACTTGACAAAGATTGAA
>JANQSK010000837.1 GCA_028284105.1 Anaerolineae bacterium | reverse complement strand
TAGCGATCAAACAAGTCGGGTTGAAGACTTTAATGACCACTTTATTTATACCATTGAGCAATGCTCCATGTGCTGGGGACAAGAATCAAATGGTCCAATCTGCCATATCGCATCTGGCATTTTACAAGAAACGCTCCGCTGGGTAAGTGGCGGCATGGAGTTTCGAGTTGACCAACTCAAATGCAAAGCTGCTGGCGATGAGGCGTGTGTCTTCAAAATTGATAAAGAACCCATTAAATAACATCGAGCTTTAACGCCCTCAAAATCACCGAAGGTTGTATACGAACAAATAGGCTTTTTTAGATTTTCTATTCATGTAATTGACGAACCGTGTATTAAAATGATCGGTTCCTAACATTGTCGATTGCAGTTTACTTAATAGGGAGAACGTCATTTTGGTTGACAAAACTTCTGGAGCAAAAGTCTTCTTGGTTGAAGATGATGCCGACCTTTCAGAAATGCTGAGTGCCTACTTCCGCGTTCAGGGATATCAAGTCTTTCATGCAGCACGTGGATTGCAGGCCGTCGAGCAAATTCGTCAAAATCCACCAGATATTGTTGTGCTGGACATTCGACTCCCTGATATTGATGGGTACGCCGTTGCCAAACAACTTCGGGCCGCAAGACGAACCCAAAATGTCCCCATTATTTTCCTTACTGAAAAACGAGAACGTGAAGATAAATTAGCTGGGCTTGAGTTAGGCGCAGTTGACTACATCACAAAGCCATTTGATATTCAAGAGCTTAGACTGCGCATTCGCAACGCTATTCGACGTGCCAATTACAGCACCTTATCTAACCCAGTGACAGGTTTAGCTGAGGGTCTTTTGGTGAAAGAGCGCTTAGGCAAAATGCTCTCAGATGCTAACTGGGCTGTCGTGCTGGCTGGCATTCGTGGATTGAGCCGCTTTCGCGATCGGTTCGGTTTTGTGGCTACTGATGATGTTTCGCGTGCCGTCACGCTTATGATTAGTAATGCCGTTCAAGAGTTTGGCGGTGAAGAAGATTTCATTGGTCATGCTGATAGCGGTGATTTTATTATCATCACCAATCAAGAGCGCAGCAAGCTGATTGCAGATCGCTGTTTACTTCGGTTACAACCCTCCATTCAATACTTTTATCCTGCTTTAGATAGACACCGTTTACCAGAATTGCCCGAAAGCGAACGTTTAACAGTTCGTGTGGCAACGCTAACCTCTGACGGTGTTGATGCAGAGGATGTTGATTCCCTTCTCAAAGTGCTCGAAAAGCATTTATAAAAAATCATCATATCGTAGGGGATTCAAGGTGTCTCCACACGGAATTGTGTGATAATACGCACTAAGGATTTTTGTGTGTTTATGAGACGTTTACGGCCGTATTTGCCTACCATCTTGCCTTTGCTGGGATTCCTAATCCTTCCCATTTTGCTCTATTTTGATGTGACATTTGGCAGCAAAACGATGCTCCCCATTGACAATTTATATCAATGGGCACCTTGGTCTGCCTCAGCAGCAGAGCTCGGTGTGAGTGCACCTCATAATGGCCTGATCAGCGACCTGATTTTGCAAAATTACGTGTGGAAGCAGTTTGTACGAGACACCATTTTTGCAGGCGGCATTCCCCTTTGGAACCCCCATTTATTTGCTGGCGTGCCATTCCTTGCCGCTGGCCAACATTCCGCTTACTACCCTTTTAGTATCGTTTTTTTCATTATGCCGTTGGCAAAAGCGTATGGATGGTATGCCCTTAGTCAAGTGTGGCTTGCTGGCGTATTCATGTATGTTTACGGCCGTGTTCTCAATCTTAGTCGTGGCAGCGCATTTATCGCAGGGCTTATCTTCCAAGGGTGCGGCACACTCATTATAAGCGCTGCTGTATTCCCGATGGTCAGCGGGGCAATGATCTGGCTGCCCTTGCTGCTGGCTTGTATAGAAAAAGGGATTCAAGATCGTGAGCCAGGAAGCAGTAGACACTTAGTTTGGCTGGGCATTGGTGCTGTGGCTTTAGGGATTCAAATTTTGGCAGGGCATATTGAGTACACTATTTATACCCTGCTGGTAATGGGACTTTATGCAGCGTGGCGGCTCGTCTCACTAGGCATCCTCACAAATAGAGCAGGCAAGCCGTGGTGGCCCAAAGTGGGTGTCCGTTTCCTACAGCTATGGGGAATGGTGTTAATTGGTTTGATGCTAGGCGGAATCCAGTTGATTCCACTATACGAATTGGGTCAGGTCAATTTCCGTGAAGCCTCATCCACACTCGAAGAAATTCGCGACTTTGGTTTTCAGGAGCGGCGTATCATTACACTTGCTATTCCTAACTT
>JANQSK010000824.1 GCA_028284105.1 Anaerolineae bacterium | reverse complement strand
AGTGTGTCTGACCCAACAGAAGGAACGATTTTGACCGTCATTCGCGAAACGGCCGTTTCTGCAAAAGCGTATGAAGGGGAACCATTACGGCCGTTTTTTGACACCCTCCTCCAGCAAAGTAAACAAACGCTTGCACGCACCCCAGATTTGTTACCAATTTTGAAGCAGTCTGGCGTTGTTGATTCAGGAGGACAGGGGCTTGTCTATCTTTTCCAAGGCATGGTTGACTGGCTAAATGGTGTCCTTCAGCCAACTGAACTTGGAGAGATACAAAGCAGTGTTCCCGTTCCCGCACAAGCACACGCTGTGCCGGAAGGGGGCCAAATTGAGAATCCATACGATGTGCAATTTTTGCTGTATGGTGAAAATTTAGATGTGGAAGCCGTTCGGGCCAAGATGGATTCGATGGGGGATTCTACTGTTGTCGTGGGTGATACTTCTTTGATTAAAGTTCATGTGCATGTGAAAAACCCAGGTGAGCCTTTAAGCTATGCGGTTCAACTCGGCAAAATTGACGATGTTGTTGTTGAAAATATGCAGATGCAAATGGAAGCCATTGTTGGACACTCCGACGAAACGGCCGTTTCTGACTTTGAAGTTCAGGAAGGCCAGATTGGTGTCGTGGTCGTTGTGCCTGGTGCCGGGTTTGCGGACATTTTCAGAAGCATGCGGGCTGCCCACATTGTGGATGGGGGGCAGACCAATAATCCAAGCGTAGAAGACATCTTGTCTGCCATTGAATCAATTGCCACAGACAAGGTGATTGTGTTACCCAATAACAAAAACATCATTTTAGCGGCTGAATCTGCCAGTAAACTGAGTCAGAAGCAGGTCAAGGTGATTCCAACCCGAACAGCACCACAAGGTTTAAGCGCTATGCTGGGTTTTGAGCTAGACGGAGATTGGGAAAACACGGCCGTTTCGATGCAAGCGGAATCTGAAGGCATTTTGACGGCTGAGGTGACGCGCGCGACGCGAGATGTCGAGCTCGATGGCGTGACTGTTAAAGAAGGAGATGTGATTGGTCTGCTAAACGGCCGTTTAAAAGTGGCTGGTGATGCGGTAACGGCCGTAATCCTTGAGCTACTGCAAAAAGCTGATATGGATGACGCTGAAATTATTACCATCTATGCTGGGAGCGAAACAACAGCTGAAACAACCCATTCCCTGCTTCAAAAGCTTGAATCAGCTTACCCAGACGTTGAATTTGAATCCCATTATGGGGGCCAGCCACATTACGACTATATTTTAGGAATTGAATAATGATAAAAATTGTTGCAGATAGTGCATGTGATATCCCTGAAGATATTGCCGAAAAATTGAACATTACAGTTGTTCCTGTTTTCATTAACGTCGGGGATAAATCCTATGTGGATGGGATTGAAATGACGCGAAAAATGTTTTACGAACAGCTTTCAGGCTTTCCTCAACATCCAACAACGGCTGCCCCTCCAGCTGGCACATTTACAGAGACATACAATCGATTAGCAGAAGAAGGGGCAACCCAGATCATTTCTATTCATATCGCAGATGCGTTGAGCAATACGTACAATGCAGCGCGGGTGGGCGCTGATGCAGCTGATGTGCCTGTAACATTGGTTGATACGGATCAAGTCACTGTGGCTGCTGGATTGCTTGTGATTCTTGCTGCAGAGGCGCTTCAAAACGACCGTTCTCATGATGAAATCATCGACATCCTCAATAAAAATATTCCGAATACCCGCTTTTTTGGTATGATTAACAATCTTGATGCGCTCCGCCGAAGCGGTCGTGTCAATTGGGCACAGTTTGGTTTTGGTACGCTCCTTCAAATTAAGCCAATTATGATGATTGCAGAAGGGGCCATTGAAGTTGTTGCCCGTGTAAGAACTCAAAAAAAGGCGATTCCGCATGTTCAACAGTTGATGCAAGGATTAGCCCCATTTGAACGAGTCGTCATTGTTCATACCGACTCGTTGCCATTAGCAGAAAAGGTTCATGCTAAGGTGGTTGAAATGTTCCCAGGGCAGGATATTCCTATTATGGAAGTGGGTCCAGCGGTTGGGACACACATTGGGGCAGGTGCAGTTGGGTTTGCGGGCGTTTCGAAAACGTAAATCAGCGAGCTAAATTACTCCAATTCGCTGAACACTAAATACGCCGATTCAAAAACGACCAGAACAATTTTTTTGAGTGAAGCGTATTAAAAACTTTGGTAACAAAGTAATAAACCTATGAAAAGTAAAGCATTTAACCGCCTAGAGCGCGTTTTAAATTTAGAAAAACAGTATGGCTTTAAAAATACAGCCGTTGTGGGTGGGATTCGCCAATTTGCCAACTTTTGGGTGGAGCAAGCCCGTGAAGAAACCATCGATGAAGCGGATAAAGCCTTGGTTGAACAGATTGCCGATTCATTATCAGACTATAACAACTTGTCTGGTCCTGAAGCGCGAGGTCAGCTGATTGATAATTTGTTGGGCAAAATTCAAGCCCGTAAAGAACGTCTGCCTCAGCAGCCACAAGCCAAACAGCTGTCTGGAAAACCGGAGCAACGGTCACAACCCAATAATCAAAAGCCAAAGCAAAACAACCAGAAAACGCAGCAAGAGAAACCTAAACCACAAAAAGAACATCAAAACGCAAAGAGCGGTCCGGTAAAACAAGAGAAACAAGAGCGCAGTAACAGTAGTGTGCCCTCTTCTTCCAATAAAAGAACAAACTCACAAGAGCGCCTTTCAAAATCGAGCAAATGGTATCCACTGCCTCAAATTGATATGGAAACGGCCGTTCCCGATCCCGAGGGCTTAGCCCAGTCTGTGACCAAAATCAGAGGAATCGGACCAAAAGTGGGTGAGCAACTAGGCAAACTGCGAGTCACAAGCATCTTAGATTTGCTCTATTTATTCCCAAGACGACACGACGATTACACACGCATGATTCCCATTCAGCAGCTCAAGTTTGGTGATCAAGTGACGATCATTGGCACTATTTGGGAAACACGCGCACGCCGTACACGCAACAATCAAGTTGTCGTGCAATCTGTAGTGAGTGATGGCACCGCCAAAATTCAAGCCACCTGGTTTAACCAACCGTGGATTGCAGATAAGCTTCAAGCAGGCTCTCAAATTGTGTTGAGTGGTAAAGTGGACCAATATTTAGGTCGACTTGTGCTCAACTCTCCAGAATGGGAGCCTTTGGAGATTGATCCACTAAAAACGCGCCGTATTGTGCCTGTCTATCCTCTGACACAGGGGCTTTCTGGTAATCGCTTGCGGGACTTTGTGAGAACGGCCGTTAAAGAGTGGGTCGCCAAAGTCCCCGATCCGCTTCCAGAGCCAATTCGCAAAAAGCACAATCTTTTCTCATTGCCACAAGCCATTCAACAGCAGCACTTTCCAGACAATCATGATGCGCTCTTCCATGCGCGGAAGCGGCTTGTTTTTGATGAGCACTTTTTGCTCCAGCTTGGTATGCAAACACAGCGCAAAGAGTGGCAAAGTAGCCCCTCAACCGCTATTCCGCACGAGCCTGTGCACATGGTTCGGTTTAGAAATGCGCTGTCATTCGAATTAACGGGGGCACAGCGCCGCGTCATAGATGAAATTTTGGCTGATATGGCAAAAACCACCGCCATGAATCGCCTTTTGCAAGGTGATGTCGGGGCGGGGAAAACGGTGGTTGCAGCAGCAGCTATGGTGGCTGCGG
>JANQSK010000772.1 GCA_028284105.1 Anaerolineae bacterium | reverse complement strand
TAGTTATGCCCAAACAGCAAAAGCTCTAAATCTTGCCAACCCATGTACGGGCCATTCCAATCATCAGGATAATTGGCGGAGCTTTTGATGCATTCAGGGGTTCCTGTTGCTTGATGCGTTCTGTAGGATGAGAAATGGGCTTTGCCAATAAATTTAGTGTCATATCCTGCTGCACCAAGCGAGCCAGCCATCCCTTTTTCTCCTATTTCAGGGTCAAGATCGATGCCATTGTCATGTACGCCGTGCGTGAGCGGGAGCTGTCCTGTTAGAATGGAAGCTCGGGCTGGCATACAGACAGGGTTTGGGGTGATGCAGGCTGAAAAAACGGTGCCTTCGGATGCGAGTTGGTCTAGATGGGGCGTTTTTATAGCGCGTCCAGCAAAACCGAGACAGTCAGCTCGATGTTGATCTGATGTGATTAGGAGGATGTTTGGTTTCATTTATCTACTCATTGGATAATTAAAATTGACGATTTTAGATGAACTCATTTACTATTTGAATATTATGGCGATAAGCACAAAAGGAAAACGAAAAATCAATATTAATGGTCGGATATTTGTTTACAAAATCCGCGATTGGGATTTGCGAATTGCTTCCCATGATAGAAAATTTATTGTGAGCATGCTCACTTTTTATACTCCTTGGACACCTCAACCCAAGGAAGGATTGCCAATGAAAATTTCTGGCAATGAGTTTCCTGGGCTTTCAGATCAGATTAAACAACGGCCCGTTGTTATTCTTTATCCGAGCTTAGATTACAATATTCGGCCTGCTGGAATCCGTGAAATTATCCTTTGGTGTCTTAATCCTGAAAAAGAAATTGTGTTTTTTAATAAGGATGAACATCTCGATAGCTCAAACCTCTAGATTTTCCAGCTATATTCTAAAAATCAATCTATTACAATTCGGGTCGTTATAGTTTTTTGGCGACTTGTGGCGTCACATACTCAGGTCGGAAGCCATTCCAGCCTTCATCAGGAACGGCCGTATCATCTTCAAGCCCCGCATGAAACACTATTTCTTGATTGGGTGTCACTTCAAAAAGCTCCATTGACCCAACACCAAACATGGGTATTTCAACACGATGCCCATCTTGGTCGTGCTTCTTTCCGCTGCAAGCGATAAACAGGTTGCCATTTGGGAGTTCACAAACCCCGCTGACATAGTGAGAGTAGGGAAGCACCCCCTTGCCACCAAAACGATAACGCTCGATGGCTGTCATTTTTTGTTCATTGATATCAAACTGGAGAACAAAGCTTTCTCGTTCTGCGAGTGGTTGGCGGGGATTCGGTGGGAAGGAGCCAGCTGTGCCATTGTCAAATAGCATCAGATTCCCGTTTGACGTGAAGCTGAGATCGTGTTGATGATAAAACGGCCGTTTGCCCTCCCAGTGTAGCAATTTATCCTGCCACGGCTTTTGCCAACCGGTAGCATCGCCCAAAATCCAGACCAATTCCCCTTGCGGTGAAATTTTGAAAACGGCATCTAAATGGCGGCTAGAAATAAGATAGCCACCATCATTGGGGTCTTCTATTAAGCAATTGCAGTGGCTCCAGTCGATCGTGCCCGGGAAGCCTTGATTAGGCCAATAGGGAATCTTACTATCATGACCATAGCGTGTCGTATCCAGCATGTCGGTGAGGAAAATTTCGTTCTCGATTTTGCCTGAACGATCAAAGATGACGACTGAATCCCCCATCACGTGCGTCCATTCACCATCTGGTTTATCCAATTCATGGTGTTGAATCGAGAGGGAGGCTAAAAAGCCGTTTGATAATTCAACGATGGTGTGGTGGAGTTTGGCTGTGTGGATGGGTGTTCCATCTAGCCCATTTGGGAAGCGATCGGGGCAGTACCATTGATGCAAAACAGTGCCTTCATAATCCATTTCCAGTGCTCGACCATCGGTCCCCATGATGAGCAGTGTATTTGCCCTCGATTGACGGGAATCCATGAGCCCAAATTCGAATTGCCGATGGTAAGGAATACGGCCGTTACGATCGATGCCAATCACGGCTTCAAAAGGACTCGTTTTTCGGATTGAGCGTGTATTTCGGCCGATAGTGAGCAGAATCAACCCATCATTTCGCCATTCTGGTTTGCAAAGCTTGATGTCAAATTGTGGAAGCACGGATAATTGCTCCTTTACGCTAGAGATTCAAGACACGCTACGAGCTTGTTAGGTTCCTCAACCATAACGAGGTGTCCTGCATCCACTTCTAAATATTGCCAATCTGGATTATTTTTAATGCGATTGGCGATTTTGATGAAGTGTG
>JANQSK010000768.1 GCA_028284105.1 Anaerolineae bacterium | reverse complement strand
GGGGATGAAGATTGTGTTTTTTCAAGATAGGTAATGCAGCTTCACCCAGTCCACTGGTGATAGCCATGATGGCAGCGCCCATCACTTCCACGTTTTCATCTAATGCTTTGTATGTAGCCATAAACTCTTGCAACCGCTTTTGTAACTATTAATCAGTTCCCCAAAAATTTGAATCGACATAAATTATAAGTTTTTTTGATGATGATTCCAAGAAATTTTGGGTAAATTTCAAAACTTAGTACAGATTACTTATCAATTTGCATATCATCGCTGTCAAAGGATATCAAAATGATTTTTGAATGGATGGTTTTTGACATGATTATATTAAGTTATACAATTTGTTACATAATTTTTCCGATCGGATAAATTATGCGACTATTTTCCAAATACCGACGTTAAAGAGTGCTCCAATGAAATTCGACTTTGATTATGATGTTCATGAAGGTGTTGCCACAATTACGCTCAATCGGCCAGATGTTTTGAATGCGCTAACGTTTGAGATTTATGCCCAACTGAGAGATTTGATGGCTGACTTGCAATATGACGATGCCGTTCAATCGATAGTGATTACTGGAAAAGGGCATGCTTTTTGTTCAGGAGGGGATGTTTACGAAATTATTGGCGAGATGCTAGAGCGTGACATGCGTGGACATCTTGAGTTTTGTCGTATGACGGGAGCATTGGTTCAAAACATGCGATTGCTTGAAAAACCAATTATTACAGCATTAAACGGGACGACCGCAGGTGCTGGCGCCGTCATTGCATTAGCGTCTGATTTTCGCCTAATGTCGGAAAAAGCTCGAATCCATTTCTTGTTTACCAAAGTGGGATTAACAGGGGCTGACATGGGAGCGGCATTTTTGTTGCCTCGTATCGTTGGTCAAGGGCGTGCTATGGAGATTTTGACTTTTGGTGACAAAATTTATCCTCAAGACGCTTTAAATATGGGGCTAGTCAATCGCGTTTTATCACCTGAAGACCTGTTACCGAAGGCTCAAGAGTGGGCCAGTCGTTTAGCAACCGGACCTACCTTTGCTTATGCGATGACGAAGCGAATGATTAATAATGAATGGAATATGGATCTGGTTAGTGCTATTGAACAGGAGGCCCAGGCTCAAGCTTTACTGATGATGGGACAAGATCATCGCATTTTTTATGAAGCATTTAAAGACAAAACCGAACCAAAGTGGAACGGCCGTTAATCCCATTCAACTTTTCGATTTCAAACAAGCAACTCAAATCAAAGTAAATCAAATGAAAAAAATAATCACACCTCCCGAATTAGCACCACCCCGTGGCTTCAATCACGGCATTCTTTGCTCAGGTGGCAAAACATTATTCCTTGCCGGTCAGGATGCCGGAGATTCTGAAGGCAAAATCGTTTGTCATGGTGACATTGTTGGCCAATACGAACAAGTGGTAAAAAATCTAGAAGCAGTCTGTCGTGAAGCAGGTGGGACATTACAAAATATCGTCAAAATGAACATTTATGTGAGTGATGTGGCCCTGTATAAAGCCCATCTAAAAGAGCTGGCAATTGTTCACCGCCAATACTTTGGCAAATATTATCCAGTAACGGCACTTTTCGAAATTACAGGTTTTTATCAGGAACATAATCTTGTTGAAATTGAAGGCATTGCTTATTTAGAGGATGAGTCATGAATTTTGAATTAACCTCAGAGCAAAGAGAAATTCAAGCAATAGTCCGTCAATTCGCCAAGGAAGAAGTCGCCCCTTTAGCGCGCTCAACTGATGAGAGCGGTGAATTTCCTCTTCATCTTGTGAAAAGAATGGGCGAGCTTGGTTTTTTGGCAGGTACCATCTCATCAGAGTATGGTGGTTCCGAGATGGACTATTTGAGCTATACCTTGATTTCAGAAGAACTAGGGCGGGCAGACTCTTCTGTGCGTGGATTTTTGGCTGTGCATGGCAGCTTGGTGTCTCTTTGTATCAATGATTGGGGGAGTGAACCCCAAAAGCAAAAGTATCTTCCACCGCTGGCTCGTGGTGAAAAAATTGGTTGCTACTGTTTAACGGAACCGAATGCAGGGTCTGATGTCGCCAGTATGGAATCTACTGTGCGAGAGGAAGAGGATGCCTACGTCATTAATGGCACTAAGCATTGGATCACCAATGGCGGTATTGCGGATATTGCACTTGTGTTTGCATCTATAGATCGCGAAAAACGTCATGGTGGTATTTGTGCCTTCATTGTGGAAACGCATTGGGATGGATTTGAAACGCAACCCATGGCTGGACAAGAGTTAGGACATCGTTCTTCAGATCATGCCTTTATTACTTTTAATGAACTTCGTGTTCCTAAAGAAAACTTGCTAGGTGAAATAGGGGATGGGTTTAAAGTTGGCATGAGTGCGTTGGATCACGGCCGTTTAGGGGTTGCTGCTGGTGCTGTTGGCATTGCTCAAGCCTGCTTAGATGCCTCACTCGATTTTGCGAGACAGCGGAAGCAGTTTGGCAAACGGATTGGTGATTTCCAAATGATTCAAGCCAATATTGCGGATATGTCATGTGATATTGAAGCTGCTCGCCTTCTTGTTTATAAAGCCGCAGATATGAAAGAGAAGGGATTGCCAACAACCAGAGCCACCTCAACCGCAAAACTGTTCGCAACCGAAATGGCATGCAAAGCTGCCGCTGACGCTGTGTTACTGCACGGTGGGCGTGGATACAGTAGTGAATTTCCTGTTGAACGCCTCTATCGAGATATCAAAGGGCTTCAGATTTATGAAGGGTCATCACACGTTCAGCGAATTGTGATTGCTCGAGATTTGATAGGAAGACCCTAAAGTTAGCCTGAATTCAGATGAACGAGGTGTTTTTCACTGAAGATAGTAATCGTTCTTTCAACCTCAGATTCGATTCGATTATCATCCCAGTCTAAGCAGTTGCCGACGATATGAGCTAGCTCTTCAATTAACGGCCGTGTTGTTTCACCCAACATACCAATTAAGGTCCGCCGAAGCAGCAGATCATCTAAGTGAACCACCTGTTCAGATTGCACTAAGAATTCAATTTCTTTGACCCAATAGCTTGGATGGTGGCTTAAAGTTTGGGGCGTTCCTTCTTCAAACAGCGCGATGATCTCCGCCATTTTTGTGCCATATCGACTCAATAAGAGTTCAACTTGTTCTGAAGAAAGATTTGTCTGATTGCTATATTTTTGAACAAGTCGCCAATGGGCATCTTTGTCCTTAGGAAAGTTTTTACCCCCTCCAATCGGAAGCTTTTGAGTTGAGCGTTTTCGCTGTTTTCCGAGTAGCTCCAGTGAACGGCTGGCTGTTTGTTCAGAAAAAGCACGAAATGTGGTCCATTTCCCACCAATTAGATTCAAAATAGGAAATTGGATGTCTTGAGTGGGTTCGATAGTTTCTATTTTATGGTCTCGGCTGATTTGCCCAGTGGAATTGGCTTTGCTAGACGGTAACGGCCGTACACCTGAAAACGTGAAGACGATGTGTGAGCGGTCAACTTGAATTTTTGGAAATACTTTGCCGACCATCTGTAGGAAATAATCGATCTCTTCTTCAGTGCAGACTGCATCATCAGGATGCTCAATCCGCAAATCAGAAGTGCCAATCATCACGCGATGTTTAAAAGGGTAGATAAGCACAATACGGCCGTCTTTGTTTTCAAAGAAAAATTCGCGTCCTTGAATCGCTTCGAGCAGTTCTGGATGGTCAAGAACCAAATGAGAGCCTTTTGTGCCGCCCATAAATTCTGTATCTTTCCCCATATCCTGATTGGCAAAGTCGATCCAAGGGCCAGCCGCGTTGATGACAACTTTGGGTTTAAGCGTGAAACGGCCGTTTGTCATACTGTCAATAATCTCAACAGCGTCACCCTTCGCTTGTCCAACCGAGACATAATTGAGTGCATGAGCCAATTCACAATGTTCTCGCACATCTGCCAACAAATCCATACAAATACGCTCGGGTGATGGCATCATGGCGTCATAGTAAGTGGCTGTGCAAAGCACGTCCGAATTCAGCGCTGGGAATTGATTTAAGGATGCTTGTTTCATTTGAAACTGGTGTTTTGGAACAGTGCCTTGGGCGCTTGTATAAGCGTCATACATCAGAAGTCCCAATTTAATAACAATGGCGCCTCGTTCTGATGGCCTATCCAGTAAATTTAAAAATTTTAAGGGTGCATTGAGCATGCCCGAGGTCCAATTAAAGATAGGAATCGTCGTGGGGAGTGGTGCAACAAGATGTGGTGCGTTTTCAATAAGTCGATTGCGCTCTTGGACCGCTTCTCGGACTAAACGGAATTCGCCATTTTCAAGATATCGAATACCGCCATGCACCATATGAGATGAAGCCGCACTGGCTCCTGAGCAAAAATCATTTTTGTCAATCATGACAATGTTAACGCCTTGCAGGGCTAAGTCCCTGAATGTGCCGATGCCGTTAATACCTGCACCAATGATTAAGACGTCTACTTCTGGATTATTTTTTATCGCTTCAAAAACTTGAGAGCGCTTATTGTTTTGATCATTATTCATAACTTAGATTTTAACGTTTTCTTTGTGCAAGGCACAATTATTTATCGTTTACTTTACTTAAATTTTACTGCATTCAGCATCGTGATCTGCTATGGTATACTCTGGCAAATTAATCATATTGGTTCCAAAAATCGTAGTTTATGGACTTTTTGACTCAAATCACACAGCTTTTAAGTGATTCTCCCGGTAACATTGTTTACCATTTAGTGACCCTATTTGCTTTACAAGCTGTTTTCGCAATTTCATTTAGCCAATGGCGACGCAATCCCAATAGTCGGCTCTCTTTTCGATTCGCTTTTGCCTCTTTGGGCATCATTGTAGCCCGATTGGGGATTGTGATTTTAGTGTTGGCGGCCAGTTTTCTGCCTTGGACAACGGCCGTATTACCTCTCCTTGAACAAACCATCAATACCCTCACAGTGCTTGCCCTTCTTTGGGCATTGGTTCCATCCTATGACACACTCCCTCGATTAAACGACTTAATTGTGTTAATTGGTGGGCTAATCGTCATTGCGATGACCATATCTTTTTACCCAGGTTGGCAGTCAGCTGCTTTGAATGGTGCGTTTTATACCACAACGCTTCAATCTTCAATTTGGTTTATTGTCCAAATTAGCCTTTTGGCGGTTGGCTTAATCGCTGTGCTAATCAATAAGTTATGGCGGCAAACATTAAGCCCTATGATTTTGGGCGTCATGCTTGCAACGGCCGTTTTTCAACTCATAAACTTTCCGCAACTATCGCCAACCGAAACGCATATTGGTTATTGGATTCGACTCGGCCATTTTGTCGCTTTTCCATTACTTGCGGTGATGGCATATCGGCAATCATTATTGCCCTTGTTGCGAATGACACAAGTAGAAACGCCAACACGAGTTATGGCTGATCTTTTCAAACGAGCCGGTAAAACAGCAACAGCGGAATCGCACCCCGAGCTTCTCAATTCTATTGTTGAATTAGCAGCTCCTATTTTAAACACGTCGTTCTTTGCTGTTGCAAGTGTTGACCCTGATGCACCTTCGCAAATGCTGTTAATGAGCAATCAACCTCAAACAGAAACCAACAGCCCAAAGTCTTGGATTGTACAAATTGCAGATTGGGCCTCGATTCAAGTCGCTCTTAATCAACAGCGACCTATTGAAATCAATATGTCTGGGGCAGGTGCAGGGCAATTGCACCGCCTTTCTGAGAAACTCTCTTTAGGTGATATGGAAGCGATGATTATTCACCCCATTTTTCATGAGCAACAGGCACAGGGTGTGTTAATTATTGGGGAGCGTCACAAGGATAGCTTTAATGAAGAAACTCAGGATATGGTAGATTCATTGGCTGTCTATAGTGGTTATTTGCTAGCCGCCAATCGCGAAGCAAGGATTCAAAATAATGAGCAAGACGTGGAAATTAGCCAATCTGCACCAGTTGTATCGCTTGAATCAAATGAAGTGATTAGCGGGCGTGTTATTTCCCTTGAACAGGAAAGAGATAAACTCCAGGAACGGCTTGAGACTGTTGAGAATAAATTGAAACGTGCTGAAGATAGGGCTGCTGAATCTGCCAAAAAAGCACAAGACTTGGCTGCGGTGATGGATGCTTATGAAAAACAGTCGTCAAAAGTGGGGCCTTCAAAAGATCACCATGTGATGCTGCAGTTGGAAGAGCTTCAACAGGAGCGTGAGCAGCTCATCTTGAATTTGGAATCGGGTAACGGCCGTATTTTGCAGTCTGAAACTAAAATGGCTGAGCTTCAAAAGAAGACCCAAGACGCATTAGCCAAAAATCATACCCAACCTGCTTCAAGCTCCCGAGTAAAAGAGCTTGAACGAGAAGTCGCTGCTCTACGAGAATCGCTTGAGGAAGCTGAAGATGCTATGGCAATGGCCGCAGCAGGTCAAGGTGATTTAAGTCCTGAGTGGGTGATGTTGACGATCACCCGATATTCAGGCCAATTAGAGCAAGCTCAAGCACGTATCGAGACTTTAGAAGCAAAATTGTCGCAGCAAAGCCCTGTCTCGTTGAATGATGTATTGATTGGTGTCATCCAGGAATTGCGAACACCAATGACGTCTATTGGTGGGTTTACGGATTTGCTTTTAGGTGGCTCGCTTGGCAACTTAGGTGTTAAGCAGCGGGATTTACTACAACGTATTCAAGCCAACACCGATCGAATGGGGGGCTTGTTGGATCAGATTATTCGGCTTGTTCCTGAAAATATGGACGATCCCAATGCATTACCCATTATTGAGCAGATTGATGTGCGTGAGGCTGTTGAAACGGCCGTTAATAGCACAATGGCCCAAATTCGTGAAAAGCGCATTCACCTTGATTTTGACATCGCTGACGAGCTTCCTAAATTAACGATTAATCGAAAAGATTTCCATCAAATTATTACCAATTTGCTTGACAATGCTTGTATTGCCTCTGGTGCTGATGGCCATATTTCTGTGGCGGCGCATTCACGTGCGCTCAATCGGAGTGATGTGAACCATGATCAGCCTTTGGCGTTTATCGAAATATCTATTCGAGATAGCGGTGACGGTATTTCAACAGAAGATTTAGCGAATGTATTTTCTGCCCACATCAATCCTGAAGAGCCATTGATTGCCGGTTTAGGCGATACAACAGCTGGATTGAGTATGGCACATGCTTTAACCGTTCAAAATGGGGGGCGGCTATGGGTTGATAGCGAAAAAGGAAAAGGGTCTGTTTTCTCTCTCCTGTTTTCATTAAACCCAATTCAAGATGCTCCGCAAAATGGGAGTATTTCTTAAAAAGATATGACAACAGGGCGCTGGCAAACCAACCTTGTGATTACTTTGGTGGTCTTCTTCACCTTGGTGATTGGCTTTTTGATGGCACAGCTTGATTTTGTTTCATTTGCTGGAGCTCCAACTGAAACGTCCGTTTCTGTTGTCAGTTCCGATGTGACTCCGACAGAAACAACATTGCCTGTTGTCCCTATTCCATCTAACGCAACCGCAACCCCAGAAAGCAATAATGGCTCTTCTTCTCAAGGCAAGGCAACAAACACGCCAATGCCAGAAGGTGCGATGCCTTGTGTTTCACCGCCTGATCACTGGATTCCTTATGTTGTTCAATCGGAAGACACCATTCTTTCACTTTCTATAGCATTTGAAACGTCCCAAGAAGAGATCATTCAATTTAACTGTTTGACTGCGAGGACGTTGACGGTAGGCTCAACTATCTTGGTGCCAGGAATCACGCCTACACCAAAGGTGTGTAACGATCCACCTGACGCTTGGCGTTTGTATACCATCCAGCAAGGAGACACGATGTTTTCTTTGGCACGTTTTCGTGGGGTGACTGTGTTGGAAGTAATGAATGCCAACTGTTTGACATCGCCATCGATCAAAGCTGGAGATGAGTTGTATTTACCGACCACGATTGTGATTACGGCTACACCATCACCGCAACCAACTGCAACGGTCGAGCCATCAGCAACTAGCTTGCCACAACCAACTGATACACCAGCACCCCTTCCGACTGCGACGTTAACCCCCGAGCCATTACCAACGGCCACTGGAACATTAACGGCAACCCCAACCCAAACAAATACACCAACTGCCACAGCTACTGTGACCGCTTCTCCAACAAGCACTGCGACGAATACGGCCGTTCCGACCAACACGTCAACTCCATTGCCAACAGAAACACCGACATTGGCGCCAACAGAAACCTTGACGCCTGTTCCTACAAGCACTTTGACCCCTGTTCCAACGGAAACACCAACGGTGCCACCAACAGAC
>JANQSK010000766.1 GCA_028284105.1 Anaerolineae bacterium | reverse complement strand
GGGGATGAAGCTAAAATGAATGAGCTTGTTCAAGCATGCCATGACAAGAATATTCGCGTCATTCTTGACTATGTTCCCAGTCATGCATCTTGGCATATGCCTGAATTCAAAGCTGCACAAGCAGACCAGAATGCCCCAACTTCATCTTGGTTTGTATTTGAAGAGTGGCCTGATAAATATCGCTGTTTCTTGGGTTTAGTTCCCTTTTTGGTGTCGTTTAACAGCAATGATGATGGTGCTCGACAGTATCTCATTGACAGCTCACTCTATTGGCTATGCGACATTGGCATCGATGGCTTGCGACTTGACCATGCAATTGGTCACGGCATGGATTTTTGGGCTGTTTATTCAAAAGCGCTTGAAGAGGCCAAGCCCGATGTGGCTCTTTTTGGAGAGGCAACTGATACACCAGATGCCCTTCGAAGATACAACGGCCGTTTACAAGGCATTCTCGATTTTCCAATAGCTCAAGCATTACGAATGAGTTTTGGGCTTGGTCAATGGTCGGTTACCGAATTAAATGGCATTGTCGAAGCGTACACAAAATTTATGAAAGATGGGCCAGGACGCGTTACATTCTTCGACAATCACGACATGGATCGCTTTCTCTATGTGGCTAATCAAGACAAGGATAGACTTAAAATGGCGCTCCTCTGCTTGATGACCTTGCCGCATGCCCCCGTCATCTACTACGGCACCGAAATTGGTATGTCGCAGGAGGTTAGTAAAGAGGATGGGGGGTTTGGTGGAGATCATGTTATTCGAGCCAACATGATTTGGGATGAGCAATCATGGGATCTCGATATTCATGACTTTACAAAACAGCTCATTACTATCAGACATCAAAATATGATTTTGAAGAGTGGAAAATGGGAATCCTTTTTGCTCGATTCAGATAAGCAAATCTGGGGATATCGTTTAACACACAACAACCGTTCCGCATTCGCTATCTTTAACTTGGGTCAAAACGATACTGAAATCGCATTAGATGTAGATGAAGCAACATTAGCAATCAGCACGACTTCTTCAAATCATTTAAACGAAAACATGATCCTATCGATTTCAAAATTAAGTGGTGTTCTGCTATTCACTCATCTTCTTCGGAATTAGCAAATAGACTTTAATTTTCAAATGATTCGATAGCAAAAATCAAATTCTCACCATTTCCAACATAAATAATGCCATCATGAACAGAGGGAGACGATGCCATCCCCCCCTCTGTTCTTTCGCCAATCGATAAACGCCACAGTTGTTCACCCGAAAATAGATCAATGGCATCTAAATTGCCGGTTTCGCTCGTCACATAAACGCTTGAGCCAGCAATAGACGGTGAAGAATAGATAGGTCTGCGAATGGGGAAACGCCACAGCTCAGCCCCGCTCTCTGAATCTAATCCGTAAACAAACCCGCTTATTGTGGCAATAATAACCACATCATCCTTGATTGCTGCCGTGGAAAATATGGGGCTATTGGCTTCAAATTTCCAGCTTAATTCACCTGTTTGCCCATCAATGGCATAAAAGTATCCATTTGTGTTGCCAAGATAGACTGTCTCTTTATAAATTGCAGGTGAGGCCACGAACCCATTTTCAACATAGGAGCCTTCAGACTCATCATCGCTAGCGTCAAATTGCCAAATCAGCTGCCCATCAACGGCCGTTAAGGCATACACAGAATTAACCTCGCTTCCCAGATACACGATATCGTCAACAATTCCAGGGGAAGAGACAACATCTCCACCCGTCTCAAATTGCCAAACAATTTCGCCGTTTTCAAAGTTTAAGGCATACAAATTTTGATCATCACTCCCTATGTAAATAACATCTTCAACAATTTTGGCGGAGGAGGCGTTCTCTGCATCCAAATCAATATTCCATATTTCACGCCCATTGAGGGCGTTTAATGCATAAATATGGCCATCGTTTCCCCCAATAATTAAACGGCCGTTTGCCACTGCAGGTGAAGAGATTAAGGGCAAACTACTAAAATCACGGCTCCATATTCTCTCACCCGTTGTGGCATCTGCGGCATAAACCGCGCCTTCCATACTGCCAACAAACATGACGCCATCCACCACAATTGGGGATGACGCTGTGCCAATACTTAAGGGAAATCTCCATTTAATTGCCCCATTTTCTCGAATTTCAACTGACTCAAACACGCCTAAATTTGCAAGTCCTCCCCGGAATACCCCTTCACCAATAATTTCAGCTAATGGTGTTTTTGAAGGGGTAGGTGTTAAAGAAGGTGTTATTGTTGGCTCAAGTGTCGCTGTGGGAATAAAGGGTGTGCTGGTGGGTATTTGAGTAGGGATAGGTATCGGGGATGGTGACAATGAAGGCTCAAGGGCTATACTCACCGTTGGCACATCCGCAACGGGAGTTGACGTTGAATATAATGGTTCATCTCCTCCACTGCAAGAGATAAAAATCATGGCCAATAAGCAAGTGGAAACAAACCTCATGATTTTCATGAAATGACTCCTTCTTTTTTAGAAAACGTGAAGTGGCAACCTAAACTTTGCCATAGCCTTCAATTTCAAATTGAGATCAATAGGATGACGTTTACATCAGCGTAAATATTTTTTTGATGCTGTTTGGTATTTTTTCAGATAGATTGGTTGAACCTAATGAAATGATATGTTTAACAAAATTTCGACCTGCTTTTGTCCATCAAAATCCTGTGCTTCTAAAGTGATAGGAAGAATCCAAATATCATTTGGCTCTACTGAATAAATATGATGAGGTGCTGTTTGACTTTCAGGATCCAACTCACAGGCATACTCCAAATCAGCAATTTGAAATGCCTTGTCAACAGGTTGTTCTCCAGCGTGGAAAAGTTGAAATTCTATAGCATCCCCAGTTTGATTTTCATAGACTAAAAAACCTTCAAACTGTTGTTCTGATTCAACTTTGATTTGCTGCGTGAGATAGACATCACAACTTCCACTGGCTATAAATTGATCCATCGAACCGGACCACTGCATCAAATGTTCATGCGAACACCCAGATAGTAAATAAAAACCGTCTACTTCTTCCAAGGTATCAAATGATTGGATTTCTAGGGAAATGTTCATCAAGTCTCTAGCTTCTATTGGCTCAGAGACCACGGCCGTATCGGTAATTTCTTGTTGAAATGGGTTCTCTAGAAGCACATTAGGACCGTTCTCTATTGTAAGAGGTTCAATTTCGGGAATAGGAACAGCTGCAGAATTCTCATCCTCATTAAGGCCAATCGATTCAACTGGTTTTTGGGCTTCAATCTGAGCATTCAATTGCAAACCAGAAGCGCTTGCAGCTTGGGACTGATGCTGAGCGAATGATCGTATATTGCTGAGCCAAACAGCACAGAACAAAGTTAAAATCGCAACTGTGCCTGCTAACTGAATAGTCGAAAAGAATGATTTTTTCCTTCGTTGCGATACTGCTTTTTCTAAAATAACGGCCGTTTTTCGAGTCAATAGCGTTGGTGTTTGTTTGGGTTCACGACAAAAACTTGACCTTTGATCATAAAAAATGGCTTCTAGCTCTGACAACTCTTGAGGGGAAAGTTTAGGTTTGTGCATTACTTCCCCCTTTTCATATTGGCGTGGTTCTGATTCACCAACACATGATGTAATTGATGCCGTGCATAATGAAGACGAGATTGAATCGTTCCAGCCTTAGTGTTTAAAATGGTCGCTATTTCTTGGGTTGTAAAGTCGTAAACGTAGTGTAAGACGATGGGCAGCCGATGCTTCTCTTTAAGTTGAGAAACAGCCGTCCATAATTGCGCATTCGCTTCTCCACTTGATACAGTCTCTTCTGGGGAAGGCGTTTTTTTAATGAACTGGGTGATTTGTTTGAGGGTTGTTGATAACTTTTGACGAGATTTCTTTTTTCTAAGAAATTGTCGACATTGATTGATAGCAATAGAAAACAACCATGTCTTTAATGTAGCATCTCCCCGGAACTCGTCCATATGCGTGACGGCTTTGATAAATGTTTCTTGTGTCATGTCATCCGCATCATTCACGTCTTCAAGAATGTGACAAGCTAGCTGATACACATCATCATAATAAGTGTGCACCAAAGATTCAATCATCCTATTTTGTTCAAACTCATCTCGCATAGGATGCAGGTTTTGAATATTTTTTTCAGCTTGGATTGCCAAATTGGTCATTAGATCCTACTCAATTTCCCGCTTAATTATTTATTTGATGCAGTTCACCTCAATATGCTTCAAAATTGGTTCACGAAATATCAATAATTTGCTAAAATTTTTCGTATGAAGGATTCCACGCAGCATCTTATTACGTTTTCAACCAACGACACTCTCGTTGATATGATCAAAAAAACGGCCGTTTCTCAAAACTTCACCCTCATCAATATTGCAGATGAAACGGCCGTTGGGCCAACGCGCATTGTGGCCCAAAGAGAAGCATTAGGAGAAAAACTGTCGGGCCAAATCGGTAAGCTTTTTGAGCATATTACTGAATGGCAACCTGTTTTGATGATATTTGACTTGGATAATACGGCCGTTCCTTGGGAGCGCTGGATTCCAACCCTCAAAACATCTCCCGCAACGCGTCGCTTTCCTATTTTATCTGTTGGAGCAACTGATGAATTGCTTGCGGAAGCCAAAAGGGTGGGCAGTAATTACACTGCTCAAAGTAACTCATTCCAAGAAAATCAAGCTGAACTTATTCAAAAATATGCACGAGTTCCCAACTTTGAACGACTCGCCGCTTCTTGCGAGGAGCCCCTTTCAGATCTAGCAAAGGAAGGGATTGAACTTTTCAATCAAGGAGAGTTTTACAAATGCCACGATGCTTTAGAGGAAGCATGGAATTTAGATAAATCACCAGGCCGAAATCTATATCGGGGGATCTTACAAATTGGCATTGCCTACTTTCAAATTGAGCGTGGTAACTACCGAGGTGGCATTAAAATGTTGATGCGTGTTCGCCAATGGCTTGATCCGCTACCGAATCACTGTCGAGGAATCGACATTGCAGATTTACGTCAAAATGCTGAAGCTGTACAAAATGCGCTTTCTGCTTTGGGGCCAGATAGAATTGATGAGTTTGATAAATCGTTATTCAAACCAATCATTTGGTCAGGTTAGTCAGAATAAATTTTAAAAAATAAAAAAAGAGCGTAACGAATTGTACAACTCATTACGCTCTTTTTAATACTTAAACCATTTTTAGGCATCTCGTTTAGCAAATTCTTTATCAAACTGTCGCAGCTCCTGTCGCATCTCTCGAATCCAATTCAATTCCATCTCATAGGACGCAATCCAATTTCGTCGTGCCATGTCCCAAAGGTAAGCTTCTCTTGGGGTCCGATCGGGTGTATCTGGTTTACGATCAGCTTGAACCCGTACCATAAAAAGCTTTTCCCCAACTGCGTTTAAGTAATCATCTAAAAGTTGATCAATTTCTTTTGGTGTCAGCTGGTCTGCCCATAGTAATTGACCTAAAAATGGCTTCCGGAATTGAGGTGCCATTGGCGTGTCTTTTGACCACTCAACAAGCATCTCTTTCCCTTTTGGGGTGATAGTATATATTTTTCGTGCCGGTAGCTTTTCTTGCGTTTCAACAGTTTGATCGACTAGCCCTTCCTCATGAAGTTCTACCAACGCCCGATAAATTTGATTGCTATTACCAGACCACGGCAATGTTTCTGAATCTGAAATAATCTTTTTCAAATCATATCCTGACGCAGGCTGCCAACTTAAATAACCTAAAACGATATATTTTACAGACATAATAGCCTCCTTTTAATATAGGTTACAAGTAACCTATTATATTTATACACTATTCTATGTCAAGGTGAGAGCCTCGATTGTTTGATATAATGAGTGGCAAGAAGAGGTCATTGGAGCCACTGAGGAGGAAAAGTGAGTTTTTTAACCCCAAAGCCATTCCCGTTTGACTATGACGACTGGAAAAAACGGCCGTTTCACGAACGCGCCAAAATGTTATGCCAAGCGTGGGCTGTTCAAGGGTACGGGGCACCGGCTTCTGCGTATTTGTTTTACATTTTAAAAATTGCCTTGTTTATTTGGCTATGGTTTGTGTTTGCCGCTCAATCAACAGAGCTAGGAACCTGGCGTGAGGTCAGCAGTTGGTGGTTTAAACCAGAAGCATTGCTCAAAGCGATTTTGTGGAGCATGGTTTTTGAGGGAATGGGGATGGCCTCGGGAAGTGGACCACTAACAGCGCGTTATCTACCTCCATTTGGTGGCATCTTTTACTTTTTAAGACCTGGCACAATCAAGATGCCGTATCTTCCTCAAATCCCCTATTTGGGAGGTCATAAAAGAACTTGGGTTGATGTGATTCTCTATTTGGCCTTCATCGGTTCAATCTTCCGAGCCCTTTTAGCAACGACAGTTGAAACAACTCATTTGATACCCATCATCGTTTTGCTCCCCATCCTTGCTTTGCTAGATCGCACCATTTTTCTAGCTTCCCGTGGAGAACATTACTTCATTGCCACCATCTGTTTCTTGTTCCCCGAAAGTGTTATTCCAGGCACGAAGGCAGTCTGGTGGGCCGTGTGGTTTTGGGCAGCAACCTCAAAAATCAACCGTCACTTTCCATCCGTTATTGGCGTTATGGTCAGTAATAGTGGCATTTTACGATTTGAAGGACTTAGGAAAGCACTCTACAAAGATTATCCAAATGATTTAAGGCCTGGACGACTCGCTACAACGATGGCTCATATGGGAACCGTAACTGAATATGCTTTTCCCATTCTGCTTGTACTTGGTGACGGCGGCCCTATTACCATCATTGCGCTGGTCATCATGCTTGGCTTCCATACGTTTATCACCTCAAATGTGCCGATGGCTGTGCCGCTTGAGTGGAACTTCATGATGGTTTATGGGGGCTTTGTCTTGTTTGGGTATCATGCTGGCACGTCCGTTTTTACTATTAGCGATCCGCTTTTAGCGGGTTTGATTATAACGGCCGTTGTGATACTCCCTATCATTGGTAACCTCTTCCCAGCTTGGGTCTCGTTCCTTATTTCGATGCGCTACTATGCGGGTAATTGGGCGTATGGCGTGTGGCTTTTTAAAGGGGATAGTGAAGAAAAATTAAATCAACACCTTGTCAAACCAGCCTCAACGATTCCACATCAACTGAGTCGGTTTTATAGCCAACAAACGATCGATTCACTCCTCGAAATGGTCATTGGATTTCGGATGATGCATTTACACGGCCGTGTTTTACATCATCTCATTCCCAAAGCGGTCGATAATATCGAAGAGTATGTGTGGCGAGACGGTGAACTTGTTTGTGGTGTAGTGCTCGGCTGGAACTTTGGGGACGGGCATCTTCATCGTGAACCGATGCTTGAGGCTATCCAAGCAGATTGCAATTTCGAATCAGGGGAACTGCGCTGTATTTTTGTAGAGTCACAGCCGTTTGGCCAAGGCTATCACGATTGGCGAATTGTTGACGCAAAAGATGGGTTGTTGGGAAGCGGTCGCACTTATGTGGATGACATCATTGACCTGCAACCGTGGCCCACATCATCCTAATAGCCATTGACCGCCCCACAAAATTAGCATACCCACCACAATCGAGATCAATAGATTGCGAAAACGCCATGCCACAATAAAAGTAATGACCCCGCTCCAAATTTTGATGTTAGCGGGGTTGATATCAATCTGCCCTTCTGTCATAAAAATAAGCGGCGCAACCAAAGCTGGAAAAATCGTCACCGGCACAAATTGCAAGCTTTTTTTCATCCATTTTGGCATTTCCCAATTGCTCAAAAAAATGATAAATGAAGCTCTTTTAAGATAGGTCAACACACCAATAATAAGTACGACGATCCAATACTTCATTACTCTTTCTCCAAAATGGTGCCAATTAAAATGCCGGCGCAGATGGCAATAATGAGACCTAAATTATTAGGCAATCCAAATGCCAAAAGAGCAACCGTGGCAGATACAAATGCAGCTGCAATGTAAGCATATCCTTTGATTGCTGGGGGAATCAGGCTTAAAAACATCAACGGAATCACAAAGTTTAGGGAAAGCGTTTCGGGAATAATCGCGCCAAGATAAAAGCCGATCGTAATCGCCCCAAACCAGCACACCGCAATCGGAACGGCCGTTCCAAAATGGTAAAAACGCTTAAAAGGGCTATTGGGATGTTCAGCAAAATATTGCATTGAAAGCGCATATACCTGATCGACCAAAGTGTACGAAAGCAAAAGCTTCCAAAATAATGGTTGCTCTTTGTAATGCTCTCCTATGGACGCGCTATAAATCAGTTGACGAAGGTTAATCACAAAAGCCGACAGTACAATAATCCAAATCGTGGCATTCTGTGCTAAAAGATCCAACATTACTAGCTCAGCCACGCCTGCAAACACAAAAACTGCGCGAAAAAAGGTTTCAAACGCTGTCAGATTCCCCTCAGCCGAAACAACGCCCATAATCATCCCGAAAGGCACAACACCAATGAGAATAGGCAAAACTGTTTTCATGCCTAATAAAAAAACAGCTTTGGATGATTCATTTTGATGGCATTTGTCTGTAGCTATTGTCATATGGAACCTCATCAAACTCAAAGTCGCTAAGTGTATCTCAACAGCTTTCATTCAACGATGAACAATAAGTCAAGATGCTAAGCAATACCCAAGCCCGACAATGGATCCCCTGATATAATATTGGCTATGCAAAATAAACCGTCTTTATATGACATGGATTTTGAAGCGTTAACCGCTTTTGTGAAAGAACTAGGCCAGCCTAAATTTCGGGCTCAACAGCTGTGGGAATGGCTCTACCTTAATCATGCCATTGATTTTGATAGCATGACTAACTTGCCTAAAAAAATGCGCGAAGGGTTAAAAACGGCCGTTACGCTTAACACAGGCACAGTGGCTACGCGTCTCCATTCAAGCGATGGCCAAACTACAAAAGTGCTCTTTCAGTTACCAGATGGTCAGTTTATCGAGACAGTCTTGATGAAATATGACAAACGACGCACGCTTTGTATCAGCACCCAAGCGGGTTGTGCCATGGGATGTGTGTTTTGCGCAACGGGGCAAATGGGCTTTGAGCGGAACCTAACGGTTGGAGAAATCGTGGCTCAAGTGCTTTA